>NZ_JAVJNP010000076.1:0-48224 GCF_040217205.1 Coleofasciculus sp. A1-SPW-01
AAAGTCCCACGGTGTAATGCTTGTAGGTTGGGTTGACGAAGGAAACCCAACTAATTAAGCGATTAAGCTAGGTTTTCTTCAAATCAAGCCAATCGCTACACATATAAGGAAAATTTATCACCTTATGTACGGGAGAGCCTCACTCATATCCAATAAAACCTTTAATACGCCCTTACTTTTTGCCTGTTCAACGGCTTTAAGTCCCTCTCGTAACGGATAATGACCCTGAATCAGCGGTTCCACATCCACCCGTCCTGACGCCAGTAACTCCAAGGCGGGGGCAAAAGGACCACAACGCGACCCAATTAGGGTAATTTCGTCTACAACCAGAGATGATGCATCAAAGGTTAACTGACCCGCGTAGGTACTTTTAAGCACTAAAATACCTCGTGGACGTAAAGCGCGGCGGGCGAGTTCAAATCCAGCCGGATTCCCGGTACACTCAACCGCAATATCAAACGCTCGTTTGGCGATCGCATCGGCGAATCCCACATTAATCCCCCGTGCCGATAAATTTGCCAACTTATGCCGATGACGCCCCACCACAAACAAGTCACATCCGGTTAGGGCAAGGGTTTGGGCGACTAATTGTCCCAGTTTCCCATCGCCCACCACCAACACTCGTTCCGTCGAACTCACCATGACTTGCTGCTGAATTTCCAAGGCGGCGGCGACGGGTTCGGTAAAGGTAGCTAAATCTGTGGGTAAATTATCGGGGACTCGATGCAAATTCTCTATTGGTAAACTAAGATAGTCGGCAAACGCCCCATGGCGGTTGGCAATTCCCAATACCGTGCGGTTTTCGCAGTGGGTTGATTGTCCATGTTGACAATAGTGACATTGCCCACAGACGGCGTTAATCTCGCCAACAACTCGTTGTCCCTGTAATTCAGTCGGTCCTTGTTCAACAACACCGACGAATTCATGACCTAAAATACCCTTATAAGGATAATAGCCTCGAATTAATTCCAAATCCGTGTTACAGATACCCGCCTGGACAACTCGTACCAAGGCTTCCCCCGGTGGTGGCTGCGGAATGGGGACATCGTGGCGGAGTTGCAGTTGATTGTTTTCCAGCCAAAGTGCTTGCATTAGGATTAATTTTCGATCAAGATAACTTGACTAGCATTTTATTACGAGACGGAATCAGGTGGATATTCCAGAAGACGTGACCTTTGACGACGCGATCGCACTCACTCAGTCGCTGATGACGCAACTGTCATCCGGTGAACTCTCCCAAGTAGACGCGGCGGGTGCGATCGCCCAGTTGGTGAAAACCACAAATGGTGCTAGAGGGTTCTTTGTCACCTACCTCACCGCTGACAACAGTTTAGCGGATACTCCCTCGCCAGAGGTAATTCAAGCCCTGCAATCCTCACCGGATACCGTCGCTGAACTGTTGGTGAAAAACTTAGCCATGTCCGCTGCGATGGCGATTACCCACCGGCGGAATCAGAATGAAGACTTGGCGCAAGGATCGGATCGAGTGCGAATACGAACAATCCATTTAATTGAACAAATTAATCTACCTCAAGTGCAGGAAAAAGTAGTGGCGTTACGGGAAAGTGCCATAACTGGAGAAGGAGAGTATAAGGCGTTTCTGGAACGTTGGCAATATGATGCCCAACAACGGGAGATTATTCGCCACACTCTCGATCGGGTAATTGTGGAGGGTTGATCATTAATTTTAGCCCTGTCAGTCCAGTAGTTTGAGTTCTTTAAACGTCAGTAAATCCTTTTCAAAGAGTAACCCAACGCTATAGTTAACCTGTTGCGACTAAAGACTAAATAGAGATTACTTTGTAGTAATTGATCATAGCTAGTCTAGAAGATGCAAAATTTCCCTAAACTCCTCATAACTAATTTGGCGATCGCGGTTTGTGTCGGCTAGCTTCAGCATTGCCTCAATTTCAGCGTGAGTAACTTGGGAATTAATCTCTCGCAAACAAACTTCTAATTCTTCGCCACTAATGTAACCTGACTCATCCTTGTCCAAAAGCCGAAAATATGCCATTAGGCGCTCGTCTTCGTCTAAATGTTTGAATGAATCAAAAGTATAGCTGATCATGCGCCACAACTGATGCGGATCAGTTTGTTTAATAATCTCAGCTTCCTCCGTTGTGGTAACCCCGTAATCTTGGCGAGCCTGCTCAATGCTTTTTGATTCACGTTTCGATAATTGCTTGAGTAACGTCTCCAAATCAGTCATCGGCTTTTTACCATTAATCACTTCAGCTAACTCGGTGACTAAGTGTTGCTCTGGATGATTCTGGGAAAACTCCAGAATGAGCGTCAAGATGGCTTCACGATAACTTTCTTGACGCCACCAATCTTCACGACTCCTGTGGTTTTGCGGATCAAGCAGATTAGGAGCTTCAACTCCAAGCTCTGTTAAAATCTGCTGATGTTCCGCCTCAGAAATATCGAGTTCCCGCCGCATGGGTTGAAGAATATTCAAACTGCTTGAAATGTCAGCATACCCTTCATTAATAGCTTCTGTCAAAATTCCTTTATAAGCCTGAAGCCGTTTTTCCTTGGTAAAATTTGGCAAAATCTTAGCTAAAACATAAACTTCATCAGCATTTAGAGAATCGAGCGATCGCCCTTCTAAAAAACTTGAGATATCTAAGTTTAATTTACTGAGCTGTCGCCGCAGTCGGCTGGCTAGACTTTCTTGGCGGTAGCGGTGGGGATGGCGTTGCCATGTCCGGTAGAGCCATAGCGTACTACAGATGGCAATAAGTAGTGGAAATAAATATTGTATCGGTGCAGGTAACAACCCGATAAAATTTCGTCCGGCAAAGACAAAGAATAGATTAAAGACAAAGAACGTACAAAGGGTAAACATCCGGTGACGGATTAGTTCTTGACTTAGGGGTTGCTGCTGGCGTCGCTGAACCGCATTATAGCGTTTTTCTATACGACTTCCTATGCTAGATCCGGCAAATGCAAATGCGGCTAATGTCAGCGGAACAGCGACTAACTTAGGCAGGGGAATTGGCTGATTTACCAGATAAAATCCTGGACTCATTAATGTAGCTAGCTGATTTTCTTGATGCGCCCAAACGCCAGAGAAATAGTAGTCCCAATTCCCGGCATAAAGATAATAATAAATGAAGTAACCCAAGACCAATCCGACATAACCGTAGTAGAGCCACTGTTGTTGCGGTTGCATAATCGTTTCCCAGTAGGAACGCTCCGCATCAATATCAATACAGGGACTCTGACAAGCCACACAAGCACTCTGTTCTTCGCCTTTTTTGTTTAGGGTGCGACACATCGATTGCGTAATCTTTTGGCGCTCTTCTTCATGAGCTGTTCTTGTCAACAATCCTCTAGGTTCAGCATAAATTTTTTGCACCGGAGCCATGGGACAGAAATACTGACACCAGGATTTACCCTCATAGAGGTAGCCCACTACAATTGCCCCGACAATAGTTGTTAATAAAAAAATTGCCAAGGCTGTGCGATCGGAATTGACGAACAAAATTCTGCTACATAATCCTAGATAAAATAGTCCAAATTGGAGATACAAATGATTCCGACCTAACCAGGAATTTTGAGTCACTTTTACTCCCTGATAGCGTACTTTCCCAGTTTGAGGATGAACTAGTCGTTGTTTCCGTTGCCATCCCAAAGCGCGAGGAATTTGGGACAGAAATGACAATGGACATATCCGACGCCATAATTCATGTCCAAATACCAACAAAATGAAAATAGCGGTGGGGACAATTATGCCCCAAAAAATAGGCGCTCCCAAGGCATAAGGACTCTCTTCTATACAAGTTCCCTGAACATTGACACAAATAGTAGGGTCAATTCTTAAAGGACTAATTGTATTGTCAGGAGTGGTTAATCCAGGAGAGAAAGGGTCATAGAACAACGAAAGAATTAGTAACAACCAACCAATGGTCAGCACCCATCGAACTCGGTGCATTTGGCGTTCCGATATTTGCATCCTATTTGTTTTATAACTTAGCTAGACAAATAGTACAGTACCATCAATACTCACCTTACTCCACATCCCACCCTCGCCCACCCCTCTCTTGACCTCTGCGCTTTCCCTCTGCGCCCATCTGCGTTAAAAAACAATCCCGCCACCAACAAAAATCCCTTAACCCCTCACCCCCTCACCCCCACGCTAAAATAGACCAAAACTATGACAACGAAACACCTATGACCACCGCAGCACCCGCCAAAACCAAATACGAAGCCATCATCGGTCTAGAAACCCACTGTCAACTCAACACCGCCACCAAAATATTCTCCCACTCCTCCACAGAATTCGGCACTCCCCCCAACACCAACATTGACCCGATATGCATGGGACTTCCCGGAGTGCTACCGGTTCTCAATCAAAAAGTCCTAGAATCCGCCGTCAAAGCTGGATTATCCCTCAATTGCCAAATCGCCCCCTATAGTAAATTTGACCGCAAACAATACTTTTATCCCGACTTACCCAAAAACTATCAAATCTCTCAATATGACCTCCCCATCGCCGAACATGGCTGGTTAGAAATCGAACTCATCGATGACGACGGAAACCCCATTGACAAAAAAATTGGCATCACCCGCTTGCACATGGAAGAAGACGCCGGAAAACTCGTCCATGCGGGAAGTGATGGACTCTCCGGTTCCACCTACTCCCTCGTCGATTTCAACCGCGCAGGTATCCCCCTCCTAGAAATTGTCTCAGAACCCGACTTGCGTTCTGGCAAAGAAGCCGCCGAATATGCCCAAGAATTGCGCCGGATTATGCGTTACCTGGGTATCAGCGATGGCAATATGCAGGAAGGTTCCCTACGCTGTGACGTGAATATCTCCGTGCGCCCCGTTGGTCAAAAAGAATTTGGCGTGAAAGTTGAAATTAAAAACATGAACTCCTTTAACGCCATTCAAAAAGCCATTGACTACGAAATCGAACGGCAAATCGAAGCCATTGCAACTGGGGAACCGATAGTTCAAGAAACCCGCCTCTGGGAAGAAGGAAGTCAACGCACGATTAGTATGCGAATTAAAGAAGGGTCTAGCGATTACCGCTACTTCCCCGAACCCGACTTACCCCCGATTGAAGTCTCCAAAGAACAATTAGACCAATGGCGCAGTGAACTCCCCGAACTTCCCGCCGAAAAACGGCATCATTATGAAGAGAAATTCGGGCTTTCTGCCTATGATGCCCGCGTCTTAACTGAAGATAAACTGGTTGCCGAATATTTTGAAGCTGCTGTAACTGCAAATGCCAATCCTAAACAAGTGGCAAACTGGGTGATGGGAGATATTGCTGCTTATCTGAATACGGAGAAACTGGCGATTACCGAAATTGCGATCAAACCGTTGGTTTTGGCAGAACTAATTCAGTTGATTGAAGATGATACGATTAGCGGCAAAATCGCCAAAGAAATTCTCCCGGAACTCCTATCAAAAGGTGGTTCAGCCAAGGAAATAGCTGAAAGTCGGGGACTGATTCAAATCTCTGATGTCACCCAACTCGAAGCCATCATTGATGACGTGATTGCTGCTAATCCCAAGAAATTGGAACAGTATCGCAACGGTAAAACCAAGCTGCAAGGGTTTTTTGTCGGACAGGTGATGAAGGAAACCAATGGACGGGCAAATCCCAAATTAACCAACCAACTTTTAGGCAAAAAGTTGAAAGGATAAATTGTAGTGGCGTGACCCACCTAAAATGGTGAAATAGATTTGGTTCGTAGTGAGGGCTTTAGCCCTCTCCAGCTAGGCATTAAAGCACTAAAGTGCTTACTACAAACAAAGTCCTATTTTAACCCGGTCACGCCAGTAGGGTGCGTTAGCGGAGCGTAACGCACCATTGCTCAGGAAAAATGTACCCTTGCTCCCCCAGCTCCCAGACGTGCCATGGCACGTCTCTACCTTGGCTTCCCCAGCTTCAAGAGCTCCCCCTCACCACAACACTTATTCAGCAGCCCCTAGCTATAGTGGGCAAGCATTCGTTTAAAGAATAAGGTACAATTCCGGTTAAAGGTAAAGATGAAATGGTAATTTTTATCGGTTGTATTGGCTGAATGAGTGGGGGGATACCTGTGAAACGAGAGGATGTGTTAGCGATTGTTAAAGCTCATCAATTGAAACTTCAAGAACTTGGTGTCAAGTCGTTGGAGTTGTTTGGTTCTGTGGCGCGGGATGAAGCGAGAACCGACAGTGATGTGGATTTTCTGGTCGAATTTTCTCAACCGATAGGATTATTTGGTTTTAGTCGCATCCGGCTTTATCTAGAAGATATTTTAGGCTGTCCTGTCGATTTGGGGACTCAAGATGCGTTGCGAGAGCATTTGCGTGAACCTGTTTTGGAGGATGTGATTCGTGTCTTCTAGACGTTGGCAACTGCGAGTTCAAGATATTTTGCAGGCAATTTCGAGTATTCAGCAACGAACAGCCGGAATAACGTTTGAGGAATTTGCCGCTGATGAAATGCTGTTTGATTCGATTCTTTACAAGTTTGTGGTTATTGGTGAAGCCGCTAGAAATGTTCCGCCGGAAATCCAGAGTCGTACTCCTGATATTCCTTGGCGACTTATGACTGATATGCGAAATGTAATCACTCATGAATATTTTCAGGTTAAGTTAAGGATTGTATGGGATGGAATTCAGACGGAACTTCCTCCGTTAGTTGAACCCCTGCAACGGTTATTGGCAAGTGAAGCGGGGAATGAGTTGTAGTCGCCAGTGGGATGGTTCAAGTTTATATAGGGTGAGTCATGTAATTGCCTTCTGGAAAAATTATTACAGTGGTGTCGTTTAATAACATTGCGTTGCCCGATAAGATGTCTAAGCTGAAACAAGTCCTAAAATTTAGCCTAATAAGTTTGAACAGCATAATTTTAGCTAGCGCTATTTTTTTGCTATTCTGGCATAAAAAATTGATTTATCAGTCAATGACTGCATCTTATGAACAACAAAAAGCCATGAATTATTTGTATTCAATAATCCGCGCACAACGGGCTTATGTTCTAGAAAAACAGGAATTTTCTGATTCTTTTGAAGACTTAAGTATAGAATTTTCTAGAGATGTCAAAAATTATACCTATCATATCTATACAGGAATTCAGACTACCTTGAATGATTATCTGTTTTTGAATTTAGATAAAGGTCAAATAGAACAATTGTTAAAAATTCAAACAGAGGCAACGTTTATATCACCCAAACAACTGCCCAGAGTCTCCTCTTATATAGTAATGATTACCGCTCAACCTAAACAAGTTGGACTCAAAACTTACATCGGATTTATATTTAGTTGCGATGACCCGTCAACAGGTGGAAGTGACTGTGAACATGAATCATTAACTTTTGCTATGACTTATCAGAGCGAACAATCCTTGACTCCACCTCCGACTCGATTGAAATTGAAAGTGTCCTTACCCTTTGCTTATTGTGCTAAAAGCGGATGTCTACATCAGCAAGTTCCTACACCAGAAGGGTTCCGTCCAATTGAGGATAACAATCAAGAATAGGTGACTATCTGTAAAAAAGCTGGAAATAGGCACTATAGCCCTAATTTAAGATTACTCCCTCTGCAAGTAAGCAAAACTACTATTTTTACAGCAATCTAAGAGTTCCAAAAGTTTTTTTAATCGATACGTTCTTTCTCCTAATATTTCTTTTGAGATGGTTTTATCTAAATCTACTAACATGGCTGCTGTTTCTTTCAATATCATTTCATTGAAACAGGCAGCAAACATACTTCTTGTGGTGCTGGATAAATGAATTAGTGGTAGCTCTACTTTTTCTCCATCAAGACAAATTGTGGTCATTTTAGAACGCCCGACTTGAGCAAAGTCTGAATAGGCTAACCACTGATAAAAATCTTCTCCCATCCGAATACTTTGAGAAGATTGTCCATTTTCCCCATAGAAATTAATGTTGAACATGACTTTTTCCTATCTCATATCAGTAATTACTAAATATTGATTCAGGTATAGTTTCAGCAAAAGCAATACCCGCCTGGTTCAATTTTTGCTTACTCGGTTGGGAAATTCGGTTAGCGCTGACAATTCCGATGACAGTTCCTTGGTTAATAATTATATCCACTTCCTTGCCATAGAGATATTGAGTTTTAATTTCCAGATGGGGGTTACTGATTGACGTTACAGTCGCCGTGGAACCAATCGAGTCATCCTGATTAAAGTCCTGATGGATTTCTTGAATGAGTTGTTTGACTTTAAGGGTATCGGCTGAGTTGATAATCTTTATATCACCGTTCTCGTCGTTACCATAGGTTTCCTGACAGGGAATGTTATGGGTCGTTAATTGAACGATGACCCAGCGTTTCAAGTTCCTGTGCTTTTGGAGTATATTTATCAGTCTGTCTTCATCAGATTGTTGTTCCATACTAAATCACTGACCATCACTCCGGCTAACTCTTAATTTACCCTCGTCGCGAGAGAAACCACTGAATCGGGGAAGCGACGACTTAATACCGGTAACACGGGACAAGGCTTTTTCATCTGTAAGTTGTCTGAGGCTTGTCCACTAAAGGTATTCCAGCGAAAGGGTCCTTTTTGTGCCGCTGATATCCATAAAAGTCGTTTGGCGCGAGTCATGGCAACGTATAATAACCGATATTCTTCGGCGGTTTTGAGTTGTCCGGCTTTCTCCCAGGCTTCTAAGGCGGTGGGTAAAGGATGGTCATGCAAACTGGCGCGAATTTGCGCCCGGGCGACTTCAGCTAGGGTAAAATCGCCTAAGAATTGGGCGGCGGTGGGTATCCAAGGATTACCGGGAATGGTGTCTTCGTGGAGAAAGGGGAGAAATACGTAGTCCCAGTCTAATCCCTTGGCTTTGTGCATGGTGATAATTGTCAGTTGACGGCGACGTAGATAGCGGGAGTCGGCGTCTTCGGTTTCGACGGGTTCAAACCGTTCCGAGGAGACAATTTCACTTAAAGCGGCTAAGGTAGCAGGCATGGCGCTGCTACTATAGGTTTGTTTGACCACTCGTTCGGCGAGTTTATCGGCTGTGGCGAGTTCGGATTGGTCGTACTGTAAGGTGAGGGCTAAAAAGGAAATAAGCTGGTAATGGGGTAGTTCTAGACGCGCCCGTAATAGACTGCGACAGTATCTGGCGGCTTGACTGACTGCGGGTGTGGGATGGGGGTCAAGGGGTCCGGGATAGAGGAATTGTTCGGGATAGGTGGCGAGGGCGTTTAAGTCTTGGGTGGGAATGAGTTGGCGTTTAACTAGAACGTCTAATGCGGCTTTTAGGTAGTCGGGAGAATGGGGACGGTCGATAAATTGCAATAATGCCAGAATTTCTATGGGAATATGTGAATGGCGATCGCTCCCTTGAACATCATACACGTCAATCCCATGCTGGCGCTTGAGATAGTCGAGTTTCTGGGCGATAAAATTACCTTGGCGATTTTCTCGGACTAAGACGGCGGCGTTATGGTTTGGGTTGCGGGTGAATAGGTCTATTACCCGTTGTCCCAATAATTCTACCGTTTGATAAATATCACTGGGTTGATAAATCTCTAACCCTCTCCCCTCTGGCTGGGGATTGGCGTCGGTTTGGGGGTCATCGGGGGGTACGGGGTGGATGGTTTGGGGACGAAAGGGACGAGTGGATTCATCCTGGTTTTGCGTATAGGTTTGATTTACCCAATTGAGGATAAAGTTAGCCGCATCAATAATAATCGGTGTACTACGACCCGCTTGATCCATCGTAGCAAGGCGCTGTTGTTCCTGGCATTCGGTACAAAAGCGATTAAAGTAAATGGGGTCAGCAGGAGTAAAGGTGGAGTTAATCGCTTGATTGGGATCACCCACCCGGATTAAATTGAGGGGACTGTAAGGATTAGTCGGATCAGCGGCTAGAGTTTGTAATAAGCGATATTGGAGGGGACTGGAATCCTGTGCTTCGTCTTCAAAGACGGCAAAAAATTGCCTCTGCCAGAGTTGGCGCACGGTGTTATCCTCTAGCACTCGCAAGGCTGCCAGAATCATATCATCATAATCAATAAAGTCTCGCGATCGCGTCACTCGTTGATAGTGTTCGTATAATCCCGCCGCGATCGCTAATATGTCATAAGGGTCATTGGTTTGTTGACTGATTACCCATAAGTCTTCCGGTAATAGTCCCGAACTTTTGGCTTCGTGAATCACGGTATAGGCTAAAGACGGTAGCACTTCGGTTCGCAATACCGATTGTCGCCGCAATCGTTCCGTTTCTTCCCCATCAAAACTTACCCCTTCCAATAATAGGGAATAGCGGCGCGGATTTGATGCAATCCACTGTTCCACACAAGCGCGAATTAAGCGGTGGCTTTGATTCGGGGTGACAACGGTTAGCGTATCTAAATTAATCCCGGATAAATCGGGATGGCGGTTGGCAATATTCAGGGCTAATCCGTGCAGTGTATACACCACAAAACTATTTTGGGGTAAGCGTAGTGGCTTCAGATACTCGCGAATTTTGCCCTTAATTGAAGCCGCCGCCGATCGCGTAAACGTGACCACGACTAATTGTCGTTTACCATGAAGTTGATACCGTGCGATCGCAATAGCCGCCGCGACAGCCATTCCCGTAGACTTCCCCGCACCGGGTACCGCCGACACCGCCAGAGAACCTCCCTGCCAATCTGCCATCGGTTGTTGTCCCTGACGTAAGCTGTTGTACAGGCGCTGCAATTCCTGTTCCTGTAAAGCAGCTAGGGACAGTTGTACGGTGTCTTGAGTCGTGTTGGGATTATCTGGCATTGTTTAGAGACAAGGGCGATAGATAATTATCGGATAGTTTCAATCATGTATCGATGCATCTGTAGAGATTCAGAAAAATATTTGCGATCGGATCATCAGACATTCATTCTAATTGGGTATTAGTAGCGAGCAAGATGCTCGCACTACAAGCTGTCATGCATTTAAATTGGGTATTAGTAGCGAGCAAGATGCTCGCACTACAAGCCTGCGCGGACAAATAGAACCCGCGCTAGCGAAGCTTGCCAAAGGCTAGGCAGGTTTCGTTTGTGTAGCTGCGGTTTCAACCGCCTAGCTTGTAAAATTATAGACTTAAAATCCTCTGAAGGTGACAGAATTGGCGGCAAATTTGGGCATACTCTGAATAGAGCGAGTCATTGCCATAGCAAATATGCGACGACTCCATCAATCAGGTTACAGGTTACGCCGCGATGGAAAAACTACAAGCGTTAGAGGAGACGATCGCTAAACGTTATCGTATTTTAGCACCCTTGGCACAGGGAGAGAGCGGTATCACCTATCTGGGCGAAGACGGGGAAACCGGGGAACGAGTTATCCTGAAAGCCTTATCACTGCGCCAGATTCATGACTGGAAAGCACTTGAACGGTTTGAACGAGAAGCGCAGGTGTTGGCTCAACTGAATCATCCGGGGATTCCTCGGTATCTGGATTATTTCCATCTCGACACACCGCGCGATCGCACGTTCTATATTATCCAACAATTTGCCCCCGGATGCTCACTAGCAGAATTAGTGCAAAACGGGTGGCGGGGGAATGAAACGGAGATTCGCCAGATTGCCATTCAAGTCTTAGACATCCTGGTTTATTTACAGCAGCAAACACCCCCTGTAATTCATCGAGATATTAAACCCGATCATATCATCCGAGGCGATAATGGGCGGATAATGCTTGTGGATTTTGGTGCGGTACAAACTACCTATTACAGTACCTTAGCCAGAAGTCATACTGTGGTAGGAACGTTTGGCTATATGGCACCCGAACAATTCCTGGGACAAGCGGTTCCAGCTACCGATTTATATGGGTTAGGTGCAACGTTGTTATTTTTACTCACTCATCGTTCTCCCGCTGATTTACCTGTCAATCATCTGACGACAGATTCCCGGTGTTTTCGGATGCAGATATCGGAAGCGTTTGCTGATTGGTTGGAGACAATGCTGGAACCGGATTCAAAGCACCGCTTCGCTTGTGCTGAAACCGCCCTAGCTGAGTTACAAAATCGGCGAGTTGCGGTTAAGTTTAGGGTCAATTTGTAGGGGCGGGTTTAGGGACTCAATTAGATAGTCACCTCAAAAACAAAAACAAAACCCGCCCTCCCCACCAATCAATGAACTCTAGCTCAACTCAATCATCCCGCGATTCCCAAGTATTTAGCCTATTTTCAGGTGGATACACCAGAAACCCATGATTTTTATCTGGTACAGCAAATTGCGCCAGGAAAGTCGTTAGCTGAATTAGTGGAAATGGGCTGGAAACCCAAGGAAGCTACCGTTAAACGTTTAGCCATCGAAGTCTTAACTATACTGGTTTACTTACAACAATTTACGCCAGCGATTATTCATCGCGATATTAAGCCCCAAAATATTATTCTCAGCAAAAATGGAGAAGTATTTCTGGTTGATTTTGGTGCTGTTGCTGACACCTATTATCATACCGTAACGGGTGGTAGTACCATAGTGGGAACATTCGGGTATATGGCTCCCGAACAATATCGAGGTCAAGCGGTATTATCCACTGATTTATATGGATTAGGTGCAACATTGCTATTTTTATTAACCGGAAAATCTCCGGCTGATTTTCCTCAGCATCAGCTCAAAATTCAGTTTCGTCCTTATGTGCAAATTTCGCCCGATTTTGCCGATTGGTTAGAGCGAATTTTAGACCCTGCGATCGCGTATCGTTTTGCTAATGCGAAAGATGCCTTATCTGTCTTGCAAGGGAAACAGAAACTGAGGCAAAACATAGGACAACTTTTTTGCCAATCGCCGCAAAAGCGGATTGCCTTGATCAAGACGCCGAACAAATTAATTCTAGAACTTAAACCGATAGGGCGACAGCGCGATCGCTTCCGTTTATTAAGGGGACTGACTCGTATAATCAAACCCATTTTACCGTTACTGTTGTGGGATTTGATTGGTTTGCTTCTGGTTCAAGTTATCGCTATACCATCATTTTCTGGTAACATTGCTGAAACGATTCGATTAAATCATCATCCAGATATTATATTTGCAACAACCCTCTACAACTGGGTATTAAATGGATGTATTGGCTTCCTCGTTATTGGTCTTTTATTTATGAGTATCTATGTTATGATGGGACTGTTTAGTATCGGGAGTTTCCTAATTCGTGCCACGTCTCGCACTTGGATCGAAATTAGTCCAAAGGGCTTCCAGATAAAACGGTGGATTTTGGGTTTATGTTACTGGAACGTTCGGGGGCAATTGGCGGATATAAATCCGATAAACCTGGACAAAATAAAGTTACCGTTACTTAGAAAAACGATAACCGTGTGTTTGCTACAGTCGCATCGGCGTAAGCATTGGTTAGGTATAGCTTTAATCCGATCAGAGCAAAAGTGGCTGGTGAGAGAAATAACTGATTTTTTGGGGGCTTTATCTTAATTAAGCCTATTAATTAAGCCTAGAACTAAAGTTCTGGCTAAAAGCTAAAACCCGTTAAAACGGGTTCAAAGACTTAGCCACTAAGCTAGATTATTACTTTAATCAGATTACTTAAAGGACAAGGATTGCTGAGTTCCGTTTTCTTTGACATTAAACTTAATATTAAATATCAGAAAAGGCTTTATGATAAGGAGGAGTATTTAATTGTGTCCGACTACTGAGAAGGAGATTTTCGATGAGCAAAAAAATGAACAACAAAACCAAAATTATAAAAGAAACCTTTGGAAGTCCTGACGAAGAGGGGTACTACAGTGGGGCTTATATCTTCAGTGACGGCACAGCCGAGTTTGTCTGTGGATACCAAGCTCCGATTGGCAAGAGCAACGGTAGCGAAGAATACTATAACGTAATGCCAGCTACCCCTCAACAGGTCTACGCCAAATATGGAAAATCCGAAGACAGTGCTTGATTCGCCATCGATACGTTAAGATGGGACTCTCTTGTCCTGAATCGCCCAAAAATTTAACCCAAAATGAGTAAACCCGCATAAGCAGTTGCACCCAAAGCAAATGCCCAAAATCGACTTTGCCGTTCTTCGGGTAGTTCTTCTTTAATCACATTCAGGATAATTCCTCCACCTAGAAAGGCAAACAGTACCGCTAGGGCGGCTTCAGATATTTTCGTAGCTTGTCCAATCGCCCAACCGCACAAAATTGCGCCCGCTAAAACCCAACGCCCGATCCGGTGATAGGCGTCTTGGTGATGCTCCCGCAATCCATAGTCATTGACAAAAAAGTGCAACACCATGGCAATAAAAAAGAATAAGAGACTCTCTACTCCCGGTTCCTCGCGATGAATGAGTAGATAACCAATTAACAGGTTATAAAGGGAAAATGAGCCAATATGTAACCAAAAGATTCCTTGAGAGAGTATACCGCTAAGTTTGTGCTGATTTTGTCGATATACTTTAACCAGATGTTCTAACCCATAGAATACCGTTAATCCCAGAAGCGCGACTAAATAAACATGGCTTTCCAAAAACGCGATCGCGAATCCTTCTGTCTGTTCAATGGTTCGTTGTCCCTGATTGAGTTCTGGCAATAAATGCACAAAAACATACGCCACCGATGCTCCCCCGGCGAATGATAGCCACTGACTGCGAGGAATTACATCGAGAAAGCGCATTTGTCCACCAAATAGATGGACAAGCGCCAAGAGTATGGCGAAGATTAAGGCTAGCAGCGTAGTTAATGATACGTTCAACACTGAAGTGTCTGCGATCGCGAATAATCGTTGTACACCCATTCTCCTATTTTCTTGAAACATCTGGCAATTCCAACACAGTCACCTGAACTAAGGGGGTAACATTAAAATCCATCTCCAGTAAATGGCTTTGAATCGCTTTCGTTAACTGTGTCTGAATCGTTTCCGTAGAAGCCGTTACCTCCGGGTTACGCTGGACATAAACTATCGTCAGTAGTGTATTTTGCCCCTCAATTTTCGTCCGCGTAAACTGCACATTCGACTGCACCAGTTTTGCCAAATCACTCTCCTGCACCACCTGCTGAATCTCCGTTGAGGTACGCTGTTCGAGTGAGGTACGCTGTAAAGTGGGTTCCTGCCAAAGTTGCGCGGTTAACAACCCTGCCATGATCACCGCCCCAATTCCCAACCCCACAGGAAACAACCACCGCTTTCCCCGGTTATAGCGAGCGCCCGTGGCGGAAAGCCCCACCAGACGGAAGACAATCGCGCCAGAAAAATTAATCCCGGCTAACTGAAGCACAAGCAGGAACAGACTATTAACTACCATATCCCACCGTGCGATCGCGGCTGCCATTCCCACTAATCCGGCGGCTGGGGCTAAGGATGCAGCGACTAACACACCCACGGCGGCTCCGGAAACTAGACTACTGCGTTCAGATTGGATGAGATTCAACGCCCCTGCGGTTCCGGCAATTAAGGGGAGGAGAATCGTAACCGATGATACCTTAAAACTCGCCATCATCAGACTGGTGGGTGCTTGCTGTTGCATAATCACACTCAAAATCCCCGCCACAACCACCGTCACCGCAATCCCTGCACCATAGCGGATGACACTACGCTTGAGTAAGTATAAATCGCCTCGTGCCGTTGCGATCGCGGTATTCATCGCTGGTCCTGCAAAGGGTGCAATCAGCATCGCGGCGGTGAGTAGATAAATGGTATTGGTAAACAACCCAATCCAAACCACCACACCTGCACAAGCCGCATACCCCAAAAATCCCTTCCAAGAACCAACACTCTGCAACCCCGCTAAGAATATCTCCAGGGGGCTGCGTAGCTGCACCTCTTTCACTTGTTGCGGGGCTTCTGACGGGGGCGGTTTGAGGGGCATTATCCCTCGAGGCACTAATGTCACATATAAGTCAGGCAGAGTATCTAAGGCTTCTAGCAACTGCTCAACCTGACGATTGGGAACATAAGTAATCACAAAATCTAGCTTTCCCTCAGTATCAGACGCCTCAAACCGCGCCAGATTCGTTCCCTGATGAGCTTTAGCCATATCGAGAACCTTATCCCCTTGTCCTCGTGGTACTTGAATTAAAAGTTGGCGCACCTCATCCTCCCATAGTTACCTGTCATTAAGCGTGATACGCCCGATGCATTTTGACTTCCCTCATCAGAAAGATGTTACTGCTGTTCCCTGTTCCCTGTTCCCTAACAAAGACATTTTTTCCGAAATAAGGCTGAACAGATTGATATGAAAACTATACCTCGTCCAGAAAAAGCCGATCGCACCTATGCAACCTAACCACCCCTCCATAGAGCAGCTTATGTGGGAGAATGCCAGTCTGCGCCAGGAAATTGCCGCCCTGAAGCAGGAAAATGCGGATTTAGAAATTCTGCTGGAGACGACAACGGAACATTCAGATACCGTTACCGCCCAGTTGCATAATCAGGCAATTCAAGCCGTACTCGATAGTGAAAAACGACTGTTGCAATTTCTGGAAGCGATGCCCGTGGGTGTAGCGGTATTGGATCATCAAGGCTGTCTTTACTATATTAATCGTAAGGGAAAACAGTTAACCCGACATAGCATCCCTCTGGGAGTCAATGCGGAAAAATTAGCTAAACTTTATCATATTTATCGCAGCGGAACCAACCAACTTTATCCCTTTGATCAGTTACCGATTGTGCAAGCGCTTCAGGGTGAAACTGCCACGGCTGATGACCTAGAAATCCGCCACGGGGATCAGGTGATTCCCCTAGAGGTTTGGGGAACACCGATATTTGATCAAGACGGAACTATTATTTTTGCGATCGCGGCGTTTCAAGACATCACCGAACGCAAAAAAGCCGAAGCAGAACGCCTTCAGTTTACCACGGATCTTTTTGCCCTCAATCAAGCCCTATCCCGCTTTGTCCCCCGCCAATTCCTTCAATTGTTGGAGAAAGATAGTATTGTCGATGTGCAACTGGGTGATCAAGTCCAGAAAGAAATGTCAGTGCTATTTTCGGATATTCGCGACTTTACCAGCCTTTCAGAAAAAATGAACCCGGACGATAATTTTAAATTTATTAATTCCTATTTTAGTCGCATGGAATCAGCCATTATTGATAACCAAGGGTTTATTGATAAATATATTGGCGATGCGATTATGGCACTCTTTAGCGGTAGTGCCGATGATGCTCTCAAGGCGGGAATTACCATGTTGCATCGGCTGGCTGAGTATAATAGTCATCGTACCAAAACTGGCTATGTGCCGATTCGCATTGGCATTGGGATTAATACCGGCTCGTTGATGTTGGGTACAGTAGGCGGTGCATCGCGTATGGATAGCACGGTGATTAGTGATGCTGTTAATTTAGCGTATCGGATGGAAGGATTAACCAAAGAGTATGGCGTACCGTTGTTAATTTCTCACTACACGTTTTGCCAGCTCAATAATGCCAATGACTATAGTTTTCGCGTGATTGATAGAGTTAAGGTTAAGGGGAAATCTGAGGCGGTGAGTGTTTATGAAGTCTTTGATGCAGATGAATCGGAAATGCAACAGGCTAAGTTAGTCACAAAAACAACCTTTGAACAAGCCCTGTTATTTTATAATCTGGGTAAGCTTGACGTAGCCGCCAGTCTGTTTGAACAGTGTTTGCGCCAAAACCCTGAAGATAGCGTGGCTCTAATTTATCAGTTACGCTGTTTGAATAGGTAGAAGGCAGAGGGTTTCAAGGCAAATGGATGAAAAATCAGTATCGAGGATTTTTCATCCCTATAAAATTATTGGTTTTAACAGTTTATATACCTGATTGTGCTTCCCCATTGCCTATTGCCTATTGCCCATTGCCCATTGCCTATTGCCTATTGCCCATTGCCCATTGCCCATTCCCTGTTTCCTTAAATCACATCTATGTTTAACATTCCCGGTTATCAGATTTTATGCCAAATTCATGAAAGCACTCAATCGATTGTCTATCGAGGAATTCGCCAAGCGGATCAGCAAGCGGTTATCCTTAAACGCCTGAATACTCATTACCCTACACCGGAAGAGATTCGCCAATATAAACAGGAATATCAACTCACTCGCCGTCTCAATTTGGCAGGCGTCGTCAAAGCCTATCGCTTAGAACAGTATCAAAACAACGTAGTCATTATATTCGAGGATTTCGGTGGTGATTCTTTACAGCTATTGCTTAATCACCATCAACTGACTCTAGCTGAGTTTCTCGACATCAGCATTAAAATAACCGATAGTTTAAATCAAATCCACGCCGCTAATATTATCCATAAAGATATTAACCCCAGTAATATTGTTTACAATCCCCAAACCGGACAAATTAAACTGATTGATTTTGGCATTGCCAGTGTTTTGAGTCGGGAAAATCCGACTCTACAAAACCCCAATGTTATCGAAGGGACTTTAGCCTATATCTCCCCGGAACAAACGGGCAGAATGAACCGATATGTGGATTATCGCACAGATTTTTACTCTCTGGGTGTCACCTTTTATGAATTGTTGACCGGAAACCTCCCCTTTGAGGCTCAAGATGCGATGGAGTTAGTGCATTGCCATCTGGCAAAATATCCCACACCTCCCCATCTTTTAGACGGGAGTGAACAGATGCAGGAAGGTAAGGGAGTGGGGGAGATACCCCAGGCGGTTTCAGACATTGTGATTAAACTCCTCGCGAAAACAGCAGACGAACGCTATAAAAGTGCCTTGGGACTTCAAGCGGATTTAGTGATTTGTTTGATGCAATTAGAGGCAAATGGTTTTATCGAACCCTTTCCAGTTGGCGAAAATGATGTCGCTGAAAAGTTCCAATTTCCTCAAATAAATTATGGTCGAGACGCTGAATTAGCAATCTTATTCGCCGCTTTTAACCGTGTGGCTAATGGGAGCAAAGAATTAATGCTCGTATCGGGTTGCGCCGGGATTGGTAAATCGGTATTAGTTCAGGAACTTCATCAACCAATTGTGCAAGAACGGGGATATTTTATAGTTGGTAAATTTGACCAATTTAAACAGAATCGTCCATTCGCGTCTTTAGTGCAAGCTTTCTCTGACTTAATCGGACAAATTTTAACCGAAAGTGAAGCCAGAATTGCCGATTGGCGTTCTCAACTGTTAGAGGCATTTGGTGTTAATGGTCAAGTTATTATTGACGTTATTCCTAAACTTGAACTGATTATCGGTCAACAGCCTCCTGTACCCGAACTTCCGGCGACAGAAGCGCAAAATCGCTTTAATCGATTGTTTGCTCAGTTTATCCAGGTGTTTGCTCAAGCAGAACATCCTCTGGTTATTTTTCTGGATGATTTGCAATGGGCAGATTCGGCGTCTCTGGATTTGTTGGAACGGTTACTGACTGATGTCGATAGTCGTTATCTTTTAATTATTGCCGCGTATCGGGATAACGAAATTAACCCGCTTCATCCTTTAAATAGGTTGCTGGATAAGAGTCCTAATCTGGGTGGGGCAGTTAATCAAATTCATCTCAGCCCTTTAGAGTTAATCCACCTGAATCAGCTAATTGCCGATGCACTAGATTGTTCTTTAGAGGAGGTAAAATCTCTGGCAGAATTGGTTTGGGACAAAACTCAAGGAAATCCTTTTTTTGCTAGCCAGTTCTTAACCTCTATTTATAACCAAGGGTTACTTAAGTTTGATTTTGATTCGGGTTCGTGGGAGTGGGATATTCAAGATATTGCAGCGCAAACGGTATCCGATAATGTTGTGGAATTTATTGCCCAAAAACTGCAAACGTTATCGGAAAATACTCAAAAAAGTTTACAGCTTGCGGCTGGGATTGGTAATGTCTTTGATTTAACCACGTTAGCCGCTATTTATGATAAATCACGATTAGAAACTGCCATTGACTTATGGGAAGCGGTTCAAGCAGGACTAATTATTCCTCTGGGTGAAGATTACAAATTTATTCAATCCGCCGTACTTACCACGTCTAGCTATTTCAATGACAATGATCCGAATGACAATTCCCCTTCCCTAACGTCACCCCTTAATGTTACGATTAATCCTTCATACCGATTTATTCATGACCGAATTCAACAAGCTGCTTATTCGTTAATTCCTGAACCTGATCAACCTGCCATTCACCTGCGGATTGGTCAGTTTATGCTAAAAACAACTCCCCCAGACAAGCAGGACGAGAAACTCTTTGATATTGTTAATCAGTTAAATGTGGGTATCCCGTTAATTACGGATCAGTCTGAGAGAGATGAACTGGCTCAATTGAATCTCTTAGCTGCACAAAAAGCCAAAGCTGCCACTGCTTATGAATCTGCGGTTAATTATTTAAATACAGGACTAAATTTGTTAGCCACGGATAGCTGGCAGATTCAGTATAATTTGACAGTTAAACTCTATTATGAAGCTGCCGAAGCCGCCTATTTGCGAGGAAATTTTGCCGAGGCAAAGCAGTTGGGAACAGTTATTTTAGACCAAGCCAATGCATTGGGCGATCGCGTCAAAGTTTATGAACTAATGATGCAGAGTAGTATCGCCCAAAATCAGCTAATTCAGGCGATTGATATTGGCTTAGAAACACTGGAAATGCTGGATGTCTTTTTAGTCGAGTCTAACGGAGAAGATGGACAAGTTGAATTACCCGCGATCACCGACTTAGACGACTTTCCCAAAATGACTGATCCGCAGAAAAAAGCGGCAATGAGAATACTGGTAACCGTGGCATCGGCTACCTATTTAGCCAAGCCGGAACTCTTGTTCCAGGTAATCTTAACCATGGTCAATCTTTGTCAAACCTATGGACTTTTGCCAGAGTCTACTTACGCCTATTCAGTGTATGGATTACTTCTGTGTGGAATCTTGGGGAAAATAGAGGAAGGCTATTACGCCGGAGAATTAGCGCTGAGACTTTTAGATCAATTAGAGGCAAAGGCGCTTAAGTGCAAAGTGCTGCACCTGTTTAACGTCTATATCCACCACTGGAAAGCCCATGCTAAGGATACCTTAATTCCCTTGCGATCGGCAATTCAATCGGGATTGGAAACGGGGGATTTAGAATATGCGGGGTATTGCATGACCAATGATTGTACCTATTCGTTTTTTATTGGTACTCCCTTGGATGTTGTCGAGAAAAAACATAAACACTATATTAAATCCCTCTCTAAAATAAACCATACATTTTCCCTTTATTTAACCCAACTCTGGCGACAACTCTGCTTGAACTTAATTGGAGAAGTCGAGTCAGTAGTGCAATTGCGGGGGGATAGCTTTGATGAACAGGAAACTCTGCCCTACTTACACCAAACCAATAATCATACCTTACTCTTTTTTGCCTATTTAGCCAAAGAAATCCTCAGTTATTTATTTAAAGAGTTTAATTTAGCGATTTCCGCAACGCATCAGACTGAGGCATTTGCCGGATCAGCACAGGGATTAATCGTTTATGCGATTCATCTGTTCTACAATTCACTCATCCTCTTGGCGCAGTATCCCACTGTAGAACCCTCTGCACAAGAACAGTATTTAAATCAAGTCATTGCTAATCAAGAAAAAATGCAACATTGGGCGAATTATGCCCCGATGAACTATCAGCATAAGTATGATTTAGTGGCAGCCGAGAAAGCGCGAATTTTAGGAGACTCCCTCAAAGCAATGGACGATTACGATCACGCGATTCAGGGGGCAAGAGAACATGGATATATCCAAGAAGAAGCCTTAGCCTATGAACGCGCCGCCGAATTTTATCTCAGTCTCAATCGAGTAGAAATTGCTCAAACGTATATGACTAAAGCGCATTATTGCTATAGTCGCTGGGGGGCAAACGCTAAAGTTAGGGACTTAGAAGAACGCCATTCTCAGTTAATTGAACGGCGGGCAAATTTCCGTTCAGCCGACAGGGACACCTCCGGCGTCAATCCCTTTATTCAAACCTCTGATGGCAGTGATTCATCTCGCTTAGATTTGACCAGTGTTCTGAAAGCCTCCCAAGCGTTATCAGGAGAAATCCTTTTGGATCAATTGCTGGCAAAGTTCATGCAAATTCTGATTGAAAATGCAGGTGCAACTCAAGGCTATTTGATTTTGTCTACTCAGGGAAAACTGCTGATTGAAGCGGAGGCGGCGGTGAATCAGGAGACGGTTAAGGTGTTACAGTCTATTCCGGTAGAAAGTAGTACCGCTGTGGCAACAAGTATTATTAATTATGTGGCGCGTACCCACGAAACAGTGGTCTTACATGATGCCATGAATCAGGGTAAATTTACTCAGGATGTCTATGTGATCCAAAATCAGTCTAAGTCTATTTTGTGTAGTCCATTGCTGAATCAAGGCAAACTATCGGGACTGATTTATTTGGAAAATCATTTAACCACGGGGGCTTTTACCTCAGACCGACTAGAACTGCTGAAACTCTTATCCTCTCAAGCCACAATCTCAATTGATAATGCTAAACTCTACGCCGAAATTCGCAGCAATGAAAGTCGATTAAGTCAACTTTTAGAAGCCGTTCCTGTGGGAGTCGCGGTTATCGATAAGCGGGGCAAAAGTAACTACTTGAATCAACGGGCGCAGGAGTTACTCGGCAAAGGAATTCTACCCGATCTAAACTATGATAAAATTGCTGAAATTTATCAAAACTATGTCGCTGGAACAAAGCAGCTTTATCCTAATGATAAATTACCCATGGTAAAAGCCTTACGTGGTGAATATGCGACGGCGGATGATATTGAAATCCACCAGGGCGATAGAATTGTTCCCATCGAAGCGTGGGGAACACCTATTTTTGATGAACAGGGGAATGTTATCTATGCGATTGTCGCCTTTCAAGATATTACAGAACGTCGCCACGCTGAGGCTGAACACGAACGATTTACCCAAAAACTCTCTCAACTGAATCTGGCATTTTCCCGGTTTGTGCCGCGTCAATTTCTCCAGTTTTTGGATAAGGACAGTATTGTGGAGGTACAAGTTGGGGATCAGGTGCAGAAGGAAATGTCGGTGTTATTTTCTGATATTCGGGATTTTACCCAACTCTCGGAAACAATCACACCGGATGATACTTTCAAATTGATTAATTCTTATTTACAATGTATGGAACCGACGATTGTGGATAATCAAGGGTTTATCGATAAGTATATTGGCGATGGGATTATGGCACTCTTTGGCGGTGAGGTTAATGATGCGGTGAACGCCGGAATTGCCATGTTGCATCGACTGAGAGAGTATAATCAAGAACGCCGGAATCAGGGTGATAGTCCCCTGAAAATCGGTATAGGGATTAATACGGGTTCCTTGATGTTGGGGACAGTTGGCGGATGCAATCGCATGGATACGACGGTAATCAGTGATGCGGTGAATTTGGCGTCTCGTGTGGAAGGATTGACGAAAGAGTATGGTGTGTCGTTGTTAATTTCCCATCATACGTTCTTAGGGTTACAGCAACCGACTGACTATGCGATTCGTTTAATTGGTCAGGTACAGGTTAAGGGAAAAGCGGAATTAGTCACAGTTTATGAAGTCTTTGATGCGGATTCTCCGGAGATAAAAGCTGGGAAGTTGGCGACATTGCAACTGTTTACTGAGGCGTTATCGTTCTATCATCTCCAGGCTGTTGAGCAAGCCGCACAAGGATTTGAAGAGGTTTTACGGTTGAGTCCTAGGGATAGAGTGGCTCAACTGTATCTGAATCGGATTCGGGGGTGTGGGGTTTAAATAAAGGGTACACATCATTAAATAAAGGGCGCACTAAGGTTATGCGTTTTAAGTTAAAGAAACCCCTCACCCCCAACCCCTCTCCCACTCTGGGGAGAGGGGTTGGGGGTGAGGGGGCGGGTTTAGGGACTAAATTGGGTGGCTTAACGATAACTGAACAACAAAACCCGCCCTTTATTTAATGGCGCTTTTGAACTCAATTTGTCCCAGGGTTCTGTAATTTAAGTAAAGATAGGCTCGCATCCCTTACGACAAACTACAAACTTTAAAAATTTTCCCACCTGAACATCGGTGGGTTAGGTTGGACACTTAATTGAATGGTTATTCGCTTCTATTAAATGCCGCCTAACCCACCCTACGGCACTAATGTAAAAAATATCAATCTATTGTAGGGGCGGGTTTAGGGACTAAATTGGGTGGCTTAACGATAACTGCATAACAAAACCCGCCCTTGATTTAATGGCGATTTTGAACTCAATTTGCCCGTGCAGACGTGCATTGGTGTCAACTTAAAGAAAACTCAAGGTATTGCGTTCTGGCAAGAGCTTAAGTTGACACCAATGGTGGGGGTGTAGAAACGCGCCATGGCGCGTCTGGGAACGAGAGCCGGACTATTCCCAGGCGTCGAGGTCTATGGCTTTTGAGCCGCCTCGTTCTAGCTGTCCTAAAAGTTTACCCAACTGATACCACACTAACCAACCAATGAATAGAGTTAGGGGTAGGGAAATGGTGTAAGCCAGGAATGTGGGAAAGCTAAAAATTTCTAGCCCAGCCGCCAAAAATACGCAAATTCCGGCGGAAATTCCTAGAAATGGGATGAATAATGGCAATCCTTGCATTTGAGCCAGACTGCGAGAGGAACGGTTTTTTGACCATTCCTGTACCTTTTGTTTCAGTGTGGCTTCAAACGCCGCACCGCAGGTAATCCCAGCCAATAAACCCATCACTAACAATAAATAAGGCGGTTCGTGAAGATAATACACAAAGCACTCCCAGCATATAAGTCCGATACAGCCAGATTGTACACTGTCTCCAGCCTTTAAGCGGTGACGTATTGAGTTATGATTTACTGTGGCGATGTGACTGACGTGAGTAGACCCAAGCCGATCGCATCCAGACCCAACCCAGAAAACTCCCGATAAAATAAGCGGGAAAATCTGACCAGGTAAAGGTATTCCCCAAGATAACCCGACCCAGTAACGTGGCTCGGATTGCCTGCAAAAATGGAGGTTGCCATAGTTGCAGAACCTCCAACAGACAAGTAACAATACAAACCCCTATTGCTGTCCACAGGGGTGACGCTTGCGGAAAGAAAAGCCCAACCAAGAGAATCCAGAAAATCTCATAAGCAAAGCTACCCAGTCGGTCATTCAGCCATTCCGGTGCAGGTGCGTAAAACCGTACTGCATATCCCAAAGGAGCAATCAGGATAATGCTGATGAGTAGGATAATGCGATATTTCAAAATAGGATAGTGGTCAACCTCCCTACACCCATCGCTTTAACTCAGGATTAGCACTCAACTCTAATTCTGGAAACGCATAAACGACAACGCCTGTATCGGGGTCATTGTCAATATTCACATAACCGGACTTGACCAAATCGTTCAACGTCGCTTCTATCTCCGCAAACCCTCGTCCCGTATCGACAACCCCCTGAGTCACGGACAATTTACCGCCTCTAGCTTCAGCCGCTTTTACTAATTGGACAACAAAGGAGTCCTGGTTTAAAGTCGCAGGAGCATGATAAGGCTGGACTAATGTGGGTGAACCAGAAACCGTTGCTTCTCCAGCGATGCGATCGCGCTTCCCATATTTGAGATAATGTTCTTCTACCATGCCGGGAATCAGAAACAAGTCAACGAATTGACCAACGCCAAATAATCCCCCCGTACAAAACCACAACAAACCTGTGCCAATCTTACCATTGTAGAAACGGTGCAATCCGGCAAATCCAAACAGAAAGCCGAACCACAACAAATAACTCCCCTCACGTCTATTTATATCCATTGCCAATCCTCCTCTTGGTTTGGTTTAGCTAAAGCGCTCTTTCCCGGTCACAGGCTGCATCGGCTTAAACTCCAGCGTGATTAACGTAAAGCCAGCCACTGTAAGTTGTCCTGTGGTTCTTTACACGCTTTCTTTCATTATCGCCAAACTTTGAGCGAAACGTTTTAAGAATTGAGAAATGTAGGGACGGGTTTCACTATATCGGGGTTGCGTGAACAAGTGTTGTGGTGAGGATAGGGAACACCTCGACCCTTCGACAGGACTTCGGCTGACCCTTTGCCGAAGGAATGCAGGCAAAAAATATTGTTATAGACGATGACCTAGTTTAATCAAATGTCCCGGACTGAAACTAGGTTCGTAGTAGGCACTTTAGTGCCATAAGCGACTATGTTGTCCCCTCAATCCCTGAGATTTAAGTTTTGCCACCGGGCGCATATCTAAAATAGGGGGTGTAGCAAAATCGGCGTCGGGGTGGATTGAGTCCAATCGGGGTGCAACCGCAAAGATAGTCGTGAAACCCGCTTCTACCCAGTCATCCGCCATGCCATCGAACGACGCGAAGGGTCAAACACTATACCAATTCTCTAGGCGGAACCTCTCTACCCGGTAAGGATTGACTCAGACAATTGCCCCAGTCGCGGCTAATGCGTCATCATAAGAAAATGGCATCAACTGGGGACTTGGCGACTGCATTGCAAAAGGCTTTGGACAATCAACCAGTAAGGGGAAAACGGGGCGTCAGCTTTTTGAGAGGCTGTGGGATGCATCTGAGGAGGGAAACCGGGAGCAGGTGTATCGACTGCTGGAGGAGAATCCTGACACGCTGACGGATAACTTTGCTCAACTGGTGCGCGAAGATGCTGAGTTGAAGCTGAGGAGAGCGAACGAAAGACAGCGAGGAAAGTTGGTAACAAAACTTTCTCAGTTTAGCAAATTTATTTACGAGTTTCCTAGGGGAAACAGAGCAAGTCATATTGAAATTGCGATCGCCTGTTGCCAAGTCTTAACTAAGTTTTCTCCCCGCCGCGCCTTTCCAGTGCAGTGGGCGGCGCTCCAAAATAGTCTGGGTGCTTGCTATAGAAATCGGATACGGGGCGATCGCGCAGAAAATCTCAAGGTGGCGATATCCTACTATGAGGCGGCATTGCAAGTCCGCACCCGCGAGGCGTTTCCGGAATCTTGGGCAAATACCCAAAATAGTCTGGGTATTGCCTATACAGACACCAAGCAATTTACTGAGGCGATCGCAACTTACCAAAACGCCTTAGAAATTTGCACCCGCAAGGCGTTTCCTCAATATTGGGCAATGACTCAAATGAATCTGGGTGTTGCCTATAAAGAAACCAAGCAGTTTGCTGAGGCGATCGCAGCTTACCAAAACGCCTTAGAAATTCGCACCCGCGAGGCTTTTCCGGAATATTGGGCAATGACGCAAAACAATCTGGGTAATGCGTACCGGGACGCCGGACAGAGTGAACTAGCGATTCCCTGTTTACAAGCGGCATTGGAAGTTTGGACTCGTGAGGCGTTTCCGGAAGATTGGGCAATTACTCAATACAATCTAGGGACTGCCTACAGCGACTTGGGACAAATTGACGCCGCAATTACCTATTTCCGCTCATCCCTAGAAATTTTCCAACCCGCCGCTTTTCCTGTTAAATGCCTGAAAGCTGGACGAGATTTCGGTAATACTGCCTTTAATGCCCAGAAATGGCAAACCGCGATTGAGGGTTATGCCGCCGCGATTGAAGCGGTAGAAATTAGCTGTAGTTGGGCAAGTACCAACCAACGACGACAAGAAATCTTAGCAGAGGCGATGGATGTCTATACCCAAATCGTGCAAGCTTGCCTAAATAATCATCAACCCAAATTAGCCCTAGAATACGTCGAGCGCAGCAAAGCCCGCAACCTCGTCCAACTCTTTGCCGATGCGGAGAGTACCCTCCACCCCAAAGGCGATCAACTTGACCGAAACATTCGCCAGCGCATCGAACGCCTGAAAGCCCAAATTACGGATAAACACAAACAACTGGATAATCTGGGGGAAGAGGCGGGATTGAAAGCCAACCCGATGCAGTTTAGATTCAGTGATGAACTCTGGGAGGGAGAAGCCATTGACGAGACTGCCAACCCAACCCCCCAGCCTGCTTTAGATTCCCCTCCCGCCTCCCTTATAGATCCCCCTCCCGTCCCCCTTGTCGATCCCCCTCCCGTCCCCCTTCAAAAGGGGGAAGCCAAAGGATGCTTCGCTTTTGGTTCCATGGGGGAAGATTTTTCTTCACAGGAAAATTCAAAGCCTCTCTCCTCGCAGGAGAGAGGTTTGGAGAGAGGTTTAAAAACGTCCGCCACTGAGGACAGTGAAACTAGCAATCCCAATCAACTGTATGCCCAGCGATTGCGCCAAGAGTTAGCGGAATTACAAGCAAAATTCGATCAGATTCTCGATCAAATCCTGGACGCTGACCCCGCCTACGCCCTCACCCAAGCGGTTCAACCCATCCGTTTTGCGGAGATTATGCACCTGTTAGACGAGAAAACGGCAATCATTGAGTGGTATATTACCGAGGAACGATTCTTTACCTTTGTCATCACCCACAACCAAGAACCCTACGTCTGGCAATCTCAACCCGACGACCTAACCCAGTTAAACCAATGGCAGCAGGACTATCTTAACGACTATCAACACGATAATCGTCAATGGTGCAATGATCTCTCCTCTCGCCTAGAAACACTCGCCCAGATTCTGCATCTCGACCACATTCTGACTCAATCTCCCCTTCCCAAAGACTGTCAGCAACTAATTCTGATTCCCCATCGCTACCTGCACCTATTCCCCCTCCATGCTTTGCCTGTTTTGTCCTCTTCAGTTGACAACCCACAGGATACAGGAAACACCACCGCCGTTCTCCTAGATCAATTCCCTGACGGTGTGCGCTATGCACCCAGTTGCCAACTCCTCCAACTTAGCCAAAAACGCTGTGATGAACCCCAGTTTTCCCAGACAACCGCATCAAAGCATCTATTTGCCATGCAAAACCCGACGGAAGATTTAAACTTCGCCGATGTGGAAGTAGAAGCGATTAGCAGATATTTCCACCCCGCCGATATCCTACCCAGTCAACGCGCCACCAAAGATGTCTGGACTCAAGCCACGACTCAAAACCAGTTACGCTTGGCGAATTTCATCCATTTTTCCGGTCACGCTTATTTTAATTTTGAATCACCCCTGCGTTCTGCCTTAGTATTATCGGGTGCGACTCTATCCGAAAAACTCGAAGCCGATGAAAGTCGCTATATCCAGTCACCCGACAAACAGCAGATTGACCTAGAAAAATGCTTACTCCTCGAAGAGATTTTCGCCCTGGATTTACGTCCCTGTCGTCTCGTCACCCTCTCCGCCTGCGAAACCAGTTTAACTGACCCAAAAAGCCTCAGTGATGAATATATCAGCTTACCCAGTGGTTTCCTGGTGGCGGGAAGTCCCAGCATTGTTGGAAGTCAATGGACAGTCTGCGACGTGGCAACAGCATTTTTGATGATTAAATTTTACCGTAATCTGGTGGGGCAGAGTCAAAACCCCTCTGAACTATCGCCAACACCAATATCTGTCGCCAAAGCCCTGAAAACTGCCCAATCTTGGCTGCGCGATGTAACCAAGGAACAATTGCGAGACTGGTTAAAACCGCTCAATTTAAGCCCAGAACGCCAGCAAGAAGTAGAACGCGAATTAAAGTTATCATTGAACGAACGACCCTTTTCTCAGCCTGCGTATTGGGCTGCATTCTGTGCCATTGGACAATAGAAACCACTCGTTTATTTTAGGACAAGACTCTGATGAACTACGCCCAAATTATCGCCGGATTTCGCGAATTACTGGAAGAATCCAACAATTTTGACCGCCAAGCTTGGCAAGACTTACCCCAGTTAGCCCAAACTCTGGATCAATTCAGTGATGATGACTTTAACCCCGTTGCTGATGCGATTGTTGACTGGTGCGCCGCCCATCAGCCCCTGGGCGAAAATTTACGCATGGTGGCTGTGCGCTGGACACCGCAAAAAGCTAACCCGGCTGACGAAGAAGGAATTAAAAAGAATATCTCGGTGATCCGGGAAACCGTGAAACAGAAAGCCGCCAACCCGCAACCCCCCGCCCCCAATTCTAATCAGACGGTATCGAATGACGACTAAACTCTATGCCCCGAAAGTTTACCTGTTTGCGTTCCATCTTTTCAAGACACCAGATGTTGATGGCAATGTGTCGATAAAAGACCCGGACTTGTTGTGGGATAAATGTCATGATATTTTTGCCAAATTCCATATCAAGGAACAACTAAACCTGCATCCGCCCCAAACTCATAATGATCGGTTTGATTTACTCGATGGTGCAAAACCTAATGATTTTTTCTTGCCAATTCACACCGAACTTTCCTATAAAAACGCCGATTTAAAACTAGAAGGCTTTGCCTATCCCCTACAACTCTATGATAGCTATGGCTTAGGATTAAATCTTGGCTGTCCCGATCCTCCCCTGAACAATGGTCAGAAAATACAGCCCGTCGATTCCTCAGTTTTAGAGGCGTTGAATCCTGATTATTGTTTTCTCCCGGATACCATCCAAAGTTATTTTGGACAAACGGTAATTCTTACAGCTTTGCTAAGCGATAACCAAAAACGCCAAGGCGATAAATTCCTAGAAGACTTAGCCAATGAATGCATCCGAGAATTTGCCTATGACCCGCACAAACGCCCGGAACTTTACCGGAAAGGACAATTATTTGGTAGTCCTATTTTTGAATATGGTTTAATCACCACGCCTGATACCTACCGCCATATTTTAGTTTGGTTATTTTCTGACCCAGTAACGGACACTAAATTCCAAGAAGGCTACCAGTTATTACTTGATTTATTTTTCTACAGAAATAAAGTGATCACCGAATTTCGCCATAGCCGAGACACCTATACCGATGCATATCAAGCCTATAAACACATTCAACACCTGATTCGTCAGACCTTCAACCAACTCCCCCAAACCACCGATACGCTGGATGAAGAGAGTTTAAAGTATCTCAAGGGTCAGTTGAAAGAAATGGCAAAGCAAACGGTCGAATATTCTGACTTGTTACGCGATTTAGAGTCTCGCCGGAACAGTATTGCAATTAATGCGGATAACTATAAAACTAAGCTGCAACTGATTCGCAATAAGTTTACATTAGACAAAGATAAAGATATCAGTTTCTTAGCCAGCTTTTATCGGGAAAATTGTCAAGTCTTTCAAGAACAGATTCAAGGCGACTTAGGTTATTTTGTCCCCGGTGCAAACTTACTCGAGAAAGCCATCTCCTCAATTCGGGGTATTGTTGAAATCGATCAAGCCCAACGCGATCGCATCCGGGAAGACCAAGATAAAACCCGCGAACAAGAAGAAAAAGACCGCGATTATCGCCTAGAACGAACCATCCAAGTTTTGGGTATTGGGTTAGGGACAGGCGGACTGGTGGCGTCCAGTTTTAATCATATTGACAAGCCCCTCTTACCGCCCTTTTCAACTAACAAACCTCACCCTGTTATTTCCACATTCTTCTGGAGTGTTTTAGCCGCCCTACTCGCTGGCTTAGCGACGTGGTGGATTACCAAAAAGAAAACAAAGACGTGATCAATTAGTGATGACAGAATATTAAGCTGAAGCTTTCCAGACGCGCCATGGCGCGTCTCTACATGGTTAAGACGTTTCTGTAGCTGCTTCCTCCTCTTTCTCCAGTCGTCGCTGACTCCGATGGGGTCTAATCACCAAACAGACGCCAACCGCCCAAGCAATGGATGCCATCCAACCTGCAATAATATCACTGGGGTAGTGAACCCCTAAATACATCCGCGTCCAACTAATCGCGATCGCAAAAACGATACCTCCAATCACCGTCACCCAACGCCAACGGGTATTCCAGGTCAAAATTATTAATACAATCGCAAACGTTACGCTTCCCATCGCGTGTCCACTGGGAAACGCAAAATCCGATTCTGGCGCAGGGGATTCCCACAAACTCGGACGTACTCGCTGGAAAGTTAACTTAGCAGCACGATTAATTAGAAGACTACCTAAAAAGGTTATCAGCGCATAGGTGAGGAATCGCCACTGGCGTCGGAATGCCAATAGGAGTACTATCGCCACAGATACAGGAAACACCCCCCAATATGCACCCAAGTTCGTCAGGGTTATCACAAACCCATCGAGTTGAGGGGAAGTTGTTGAGTGAATCGCTAATAAAATTGGCACATCCCAGGGAAAACCCCCTTCCTTTTCCCAAATTTCTTCGGCTAATTCTCCGAAGATTTGCAGGGGGATATAGACACCCAGAAATAATAGAACCAGAGAACGCCAATGTCTGGTTAATAATTTGACCAGAAATTTCCAGAAGGATTGGATACGCTTTGAGAGTTCATAAGTAGACATTAAACAGAACGAAATGTGACGGTGTACAACTTTAAAAAATGGCGACTTCCTCAAAAGTCTGATTATCCCGCATCTGAGGACAAAGGACATAAATTATTTATCCCTCATCCCTATACATTGAAAAATAGGTCAGGGCGGGTTTTGATTCAATGTTATCATCGATGGCGAAACAAAAGTCCCTAAACCCGCCCCTACAACTGGACGGGTTTTGATTCAACGTTATCATCGATGGCGAAACGAAAGTCCCTAAATTCGCCCCTACAACTGGGCGGGTTTTGATTCAACGTTATCATCGATGGCGAAACAAAAGTCCCTAAATTCGCCCCTACAACTGGGCGGGTTTTGATTCAATGTTATCATCGATGGCGAAACGAAAGTCCCTAAATTCGCCCCTACAACTGGGCGGGTTTTGATTCAACGTTATCATCAACGGCGAAACGAAAGTCCCTAAATTCGCCCCTACAACTGGGCGGGTTTTGATTCAACGTTATCATCAACGGCAAAACGAAAGTCCCTAAACCCGCCCCTACCAATTATGGACTATTCCCGAAGCAAAAGGTCACAATTTTTTCACAGATACATTCTCCGAAATCCACTGTAAATAAGCCTCAGATCCAGCAATGATCGGCAAACCAATAATTTCAGGAACGTCGTAACTATGCAACTCCTGAATTTTGGCAGCTAACTGGTCAAATTGAGATAAATCTGTTTTTATCACTAATTGCCACTCTTGGTCACGATTCACCTTTCCATCCCAGGTATAAATCGATTGTACAGGCGTAATACTGACACAAGCTGCCATTCGCGCTTCCACTAAGGATGAAGCGATCGCGTCGGCTTCTTCAGGAGATGTTGCCGTTACTAAGACTACACCATAACTAGAGGTTGATGTCTTTTCCATAGAACCCTTCCTGTGTTCCTACGCCTGGTTCATTGTATCAACTCACCCGAAAAAAACATATAGTTACACGAGATGATCGTGCGATCGCGGAGTATCTATATCAGAAGTCGGAATAGTACCTCCTGGATAACTCATCCTTTAGCAGGTGGCGTTAATTCCACGTTTTCTGCTAACGAAACAGGCGTTCCTCATTTCCTCTTCTCTCTGACTAAGGGAATTCTCAAAAGCATTATGCTGTTGGCAAAAGCCTGTAACCTCAGAAAACGCCAAACCTGTTACCGCTACGGTTTAAGCGGCGCGAGAATGGATTCAATTGCGACAGAAGAGTTAACAGGTAGACAATTTTTAGTAATTGTAGTATTGTATAATACAAGCGACCATAGTCCTCACCCCTGAGTGTGAACCCATTGATCTGACTCAGACTCAAGCCAACGTTATCCAACCATTGTTTAGGGTTAACGAAACCCTTCTTAAAAGCTATTGATTCAATCAACCATGAACTCTACCCGCCTGGTTAAAATTAGTAAATATCTGAGTAAACATCTGCGGCATCAACCCGAACGGATTGGGTTAACCTTAGAACCAGGGGGCTGGGTCAACGTTGATCAACTGCTATCCGCCTGTAAACACTATTCCTTTCCCCTTACTCTCAATGAACTTAAAGAAGTCGTTGCCAAAAATGATAAACAACGCTTTTCCTTTGATGGGACAGAAACACGGATTCGCGCCAATCAAGGGCATAGTGTCACGGTTGATTTACAGTTAGAACCAACCCTTCCACCAGAGGTACTCTACCACGGTACAGGTCACAAAACTGTTGAATCGATTCGGCGTCAAGGCTTATGCAAAATGTCACGGCATCACGTCCACTTATCCCAGGATATCGCCACCGCCAAAAAAGTAGGACAGCGTCATGGTCGCCCCGTCATTTTTGCCATTGATGCTAAAGCCATGTCCGAGAACGGTCATACATTCTACTGTTCCGAAAATGGCGTGTGGTTAGTGGATTCTGTTCCCCCTAACTATCTACAACAACTCTAATTCACCAAGAGTCTCAAACGCAGCAGGAAAAATAGCGATGACTTCAGAAAAAGTTTGGCATCAAGACAATCCTCATCAGAACAATCGGCAAGCGAAAGGACTATTAGGCTTAGGCTGGCGTCCTTTATCCCGGCAGTTTGCTTGGGATTTTGTTTGGCATTTGCTGCAAAATGATACATCAGAGTTATTGCAAAAGGGTCTAGATTTTACCAGTGATGTCGCTGATGCATTAGGGCGAAATCACTATAATATATTCGCCAATGTTTTGAGCTTATTTTCCGAAAACATGCGTTATGAGTGGGATGAGTTCTGGGAGTATATTACCCCTGACCCACCAACGCCTAATCATTGCCAGCGGGAGACGATATTTGTCAATACACCCGTCACCCAAACGGTTACCCGTGAGAGTATTCCAATTGAGTATGTCCTGAATCGACTACAAGAAGTCACTTTATTTAAAGTGTTGGATATTCTCGGCAGTCCCGATTTAATTACTCAAGATTATATGGATCGCCGCTTTTATTATCCTCTAGAAAAGTTCGCTAATTGGCAACGCTTAGACGTGTTTGGTACAGTCTATGGCTACTGGTCGAATCCAGAGATTTGGTTACAAATTACTAACCAGGGTCAAGGACGGCGCTGCTACAGTTTAATGGCGGATGAGATTCGCCCTTTAGTAAATAAAGCCACGTATAATGTCGCTGTGATGCTGAGTGGCTATCAAAGTCGAGTGGGACAGGTTCACAGTCAGTTTCAGATTAGAGACTTTCCCAGTGATATTCAACGGTTTACGGATACCGTTCAGCAGTCAATTCTGGATCAAAACCAGTTAGCGATTGTGGTGCATGGTGAACCGGGAACTGGGAAAACGGTATGGACACAAGCGCTGGCAAAAGAAGTTCTTGTACCGTTAGGGTATACGATTTTTATTCTGGATCATGATGCGGTAGAAAATTTTGTACCGCCGAGTTATTTGGAACGAGTTGCGCTAATTATTAACGAAGCGGATAACCTAGCCAAAAATCGAGCTAGTGAAGTGGCGCAATGGAATAATAAAACGGAGCATATTCTCAGTTTGCTAGATGGAACGTTGTATCAGAGTGTGATTGATGACACCGGGATTAAAGCGCAGCAAAAATTAGTGGTTTTAATGACTTGTAATACCACAGAACGATTCGATCCGGCGATGTTACGTAAAGGGCGAGTGGATTTGACCTACGAGTTTATGCATCGATTTGTCTAAGGCTGAGTAGATTTGACGATAAGCTGTCATGCATTTAAATTGGGTATTAGTAGCGAGCAAGATGCTCAATCTAGCGAGCAAGATGCTCAATTTAGCGAGCAAGATGCTCAATTTAGCGAGCAAGATGCTCAATTTAGCGAGCAAGATGCTCAATTTAGCGAGCAAGATGCTCAATTTAGCGAGCAAGATGCTCGCACTACGGCAAGGATTTCGCCATTATTGACATTAAGGTTTAAATGCCGAACAGTTTATAATAACCTGAAAAAACTGGTATATAATGGTATGCCAGTTTTTGAATTGTCTATACTACCGTTGTGACTTGAACTGTTGCGACTCCAAGCCATTCAGGATGGTGTAATCAAAGCAACGAAGTGGAGATGGTGACAAAGGAAAAACTGGGCTATTGCATTTCCTATCGAGGACAGACGTTATCAAAGATGAATGATGAAGTCTATTCCGGCTACCTCGGTGTTCCCTGTTTCCCTAATTGCCTATGAGTTCCTCCGTAGAGAATCAGCAAACCCAACAAACCCCACCGCCACCCCTGACACCTGCAATGATTCAACGGGTGAAAGAAGGATTAAGTGCAGCCCGCGATCGCAGAGTGCGTAATGCTGTCGAAAATGCTAGAAATAATCTGGACGCGATCGCGAATGGGGAGTCAGATCAGCGAGTCAGGGGAAAAGTAAGGCGTTTCATTCTGCGATCGTTCATTCATCTGCTGTTCCCCGTGCGAATCGAAAACCCGGAACATATCCCCACTCAACCTGCATTACTCGCCGCCAACCATCTCAATCACATTGATCCATTATTGATTCTCGCCGAAGTCCCCGGACATCCCTACTACTATACTCCGGCTGATGCTCGTACTCTCTATAACCATTGGTGGAAACGCCGGATTTTGGGTTGGGCTGGGGGTGTCATTCCCCTAGAACGGCGCTGGAAAGAAGAAAAAGCGGTTATTGAAGCCGCCCAAGCAGGGCGTGAAGATTTAGCCGACTTAGCCGCCGCCATTGAAGAGGATGTACCCAGCAACGCCGGATTAGGTACGATGCGACAGCTAGAACGGGCAGTAAAAGCAATTTTTGCCCGTGGGGATGGCGTTTTAATCTTTCCAGAGGGGAGACTGGGTGAGGTTGAAGGTGAATTACAATTACCCTTAGCGCGAGGTGGGATTATGTATGCGTTGCGGACGGGCGTACCCATTGTACCCCTAGCCTTGATTGGCACTCATGACCTTTATTTTCGCAAGCGATTAACCCTGCGATTTGGCGAACCTTTGCACTTTCCTCAATCCAAACGCCCCAAACCGAAGGAAGTCCAAAAGGCGATGGAAACGTTAGAAGAGGGGCTGATTAAACTATTACCGAATAATTATCAAGAACCCAACCAACCTAAACCTCTGCGTCATTGGCTCAATTGCCTATTGTTATAGGGTTTCACGACTATCGTTTGAAATGGTGCGTTACGCTTTGCTAACGCACCCTACACCCGCTAAACCTACCTCGACAGACAGCAAGCAGTCTTCAACAAATGACAAATGACTAACACTGATTTAGCCTTCACACCTGCCTTAGAACAAGCGCAATTAATTCGCCAAGGTCAAGTATCTCCCTTAGAATTAGTTGAACTGTATTTAGCCCGCATTCAACAGTTTAATCCTCAATTAGGCAGTTATTTTAGTGTCGCCACTGATATGGCGCTAGCGGATGCCAAAGCCAAGACTGAACAGTTGACGCAGGTAAGAGATAGTGCCGAACTGCCCCCTTTTTTTGGCGTACCCATTGCTATAAAAGACCTCACCGCTGTCCAGGGATTGCCTTGTAGCTACGGCACACCCATTCTCAAAGATAAAATAGCGCCCTATGATGATGGCGTCGTCGCCCGGATCAAACAAGCCGGATTCGTCATTTTAGGCAAAACAGCTACCTCAGAAGTGGGTTCTCTTCCCTACACAGAACCCCCAGGATTTCCTCCCGCCCGTAATCCCTGGAATTTAGAATACACCCCAGGCGGATCAAGTGGGGGGTCTGCTGCGGCTGTCGCTGCTGGATTATGCCCGATCGCCCAAGGTTCTGATGGGGGCGGTTCAGTGCGTGGACCTGCCTCCTGCTGCGGCGTGGTGGGCATTAAACCCGCACGGGGTCGAGTATCCTTTGCCCCGGTAGGCGATCGCCAAAATGGAATTGCAACGAATGGTTCTTTAGCCCGCACGGTTGCGGATGCGGCGGCGTTGCTGGATGTAATGTCAGGCTATATTCCCGGTGATCCCTATTGGTTACCGGAACCAGAGGTATCGTTTCTGGAAGCTACTCGTCAACCGCTAGGTCAATTGCGAATTGCTTTTTCTACAGCAATACCCCCTCTAGGGGATGCCGCAGAGGTTTGTCAGCAGGCGGTGCATGAAACGGCGCGACGCTTGGAAGAGATGGGGCATCAGGTGGAACCGGGTTGTCCCGATTTTAGGGCTTTAATTGAACCCTTTCAAAAGGTGTGGCAAGCCGGGGTAACAGCGACAGGGATTCCCGTGGCGGCGTTAAGTCCGATGAATCAATGGATTGCTGCCCAATCGGGTTCGGCTGGGGAGTATTTGCAAGCCGTTGCCCAGATGCAGATTATATCGCGACAGATTGTCGGATTTTTTGAGAATTTTCAGGTGCTGGTACTTCCGGTGTATATGCACCCAACGATTCGGGTGGGGGAATGGGCGGATTTGAGTCCAGAGGAAACGTTGCAAAATATTATTCGTTGGATTGCGCCTTGTCCCCCATTTAATGCCAGTGGATTACCCGCGATCGCACTTCCGACGGGATTTGATTCAAGGGGTTTACCTGTGGGGGTTCAGCTTGTAGGACGCCCTGCGGCTGAAGCGACGCTGATTGCCTTGGCGACTCGGTTAGAAGCAACAAATCCGGGGATTCACCAGCGTCCAGCGTTGGTGGCGTAAAGAATTATAAACCTTGCAATCCCCATACTATCGTTGGTTATTCCAATTTCCCATGTAGGGGCGGGTTTAGGGACAAAATTAATGAAGTCACCAATCACCTTTCTACAAAACCCGCCCTGCCTCACCCTATCACCCCGACATTTTTGATATGCGATCGCGGTTGGGAATTCAGGGGGTTTTGTTGTTCCGTTATCGGTGAGATAGGGCGGGTTTTGTTGTTCCGTTATTGGTGAGATAGGGCGGGTTTTGTTGTTCCGTTATCGGTGAGATAGGGCGGGTTTTGTTGTTCCGTTATCGGTGAGATAGGGCGGGTTTTGTTGTTCCGTTATTGGTGAGATAGGGCGGGTTTTGTTGTTCCGTTATTGGTGAGATAGGGCGGGTTTTGTTGTTCCGTTATTGGTGAATAGCTGAATTTATTCCCTAAACCCGCCCCTACAATTGATTTCCTAAACCCGCCCCTACAATTGATTCCCTAAACCCGCCCCTACAATTGATTCCCTAAACCTGCCCCTACAGATTACCTAAAAAGAAAACGGCACCGTACTAAGTTTTGTAAACAAACCTCAAACCCTTACAAATGACATAAGACGAATGACGAATGACTATCTTCACCGTTCACGTTAATTATGTCCACCTACTTATAATCGCCTTCTGCCTTCAATGTGCCACACCCAGGGAATAATTGCCCCAACAATCACGCCTATTCCCACGCTAAACGCCAAGACAATTCCCACAGGGAGTTTAATGGACTCAACATTGAGAAATCTCAGGGATACAAGTGTGGCGTTTTGTACCGATAAGATGGCAATTGCGGCAATCCAAGCGGCGACAATCACAGATGTGAGTAGATTAGTTAAGGCTTTCATCTCAAGCTTAGGTCTTCAGGGCAGTGGATGCAGTATAGTGTATATGAATGCAGTTTGACGATATCCAGTATGCTAAGTGGCGATCGCATCTGGGCAAAGTTATTAAGCTAGACCAGGATAGCATTCGGTCTTACTGCCTCTGGGGGTGTTGTCAATGGAAGGTTGAGCGCATCGGTGGTGAAGTTATTCGGGATGATTCGATTTTTTGGGCTTAAATCCGAGAAGGGATAGGTGTTTTCAAAGGCTGTGGTGATTTTGCGGCTGTATCCCTTATGGGTTCTGGCTTTGAGTACACTAGCAGAAAAATGAGGGTCTCGGAAATCGTGAAACGTTTACTGGTACTGGATTCTGGATGTTTTTTTTAGATGCTTCTTGTCTGCTGAAGTCTGAAATGGTATATTAAAGAGAGTCTCTCGGAACTGAACCTTGAAAACTATATACAGCAAGCGTTTCAGAGGTCGGCAGTCGAAATCCTCTATAATCCCTATCAGGGATTGGGGCGACTCGTTCACCTATAACTATTAGATTTTGCGCTAAAAAAAAATACTAATAGGAAAAGGTGGCAAGGTGCAGCCCTAGTTTAACTAAAATTGCACCTTGACAACTAAGTAATCTATGTGGGTTAAATTCCCATCCCCTTAGCATCGGGGTGAATCCATCTCCTACCTTAAACAAGATAGCAACTTGTCCTGGAACAGCTTAGGAGAAAACCGGATAAGCTGGTAGCCTCAACTGGTGAAGCTGGGAGGGAAGATGCTCAAGGTTAACGTAAAGTAAATTGAGTAAGACCCGTCGTTAGATAGGAGCCAAAGAAAGAGGCTGTTTACGGGAATTCTCTCCCGAAAGGGGAGAAAACCTAGATTCTTTCTGTAAAGGAACGGTGGTAACAAAGGAGGGGGATAACAGTGACCAGCCCCAAAGGGACAGCGACTGGTATCCATATTATCCTTTGTCTATCTCCATACTTGGTGCAATGGGTAAAGAGCTTGTTGGGTGCAATCCACCAACAAGAGATGTTGTCGATAATTACCCCGGCGGATACTCGGAACCTAAAGGTATCAAGAAATAGCTACTTGGAACGAGGTAAATCATCAGGTTCTCTTGCTGGATAATTCTGGTTAGAGGTGATAGGTTAAACCGCAAATCCATCCACAGGAAACATGAGCTGTTATTGAAACAAGATAACATAACTTGTTTACCTGATTGGATAAGGAAATCCGGGAACAAGTAGGGTGAGCTAACTCCGGATGAACCTGATTGAATACGATGTCATAAGAAGCAAAAGCTTAAGGTAATGCTTAAGATAAGCTGACGTATGGCAGTCACTGCCTTGGTCACGACTGAGTAAGTTCTTAAAATGCCCAAAACGTAGGAGGCAATAACTAACTAACCAGTAGGCGCTGGTTCAACAAATGCCCTCGCACAAATCTCCGATAAGGGGCAGCGAAAATGGTTAAAACCTCAGAACGTGGGATAAAAAGGGACAACAAAAGCGTTAAATAGACCAGACCCCCAACTGGAAACGGGAAAGGGTTCCACTAATTATCGGAGGCACACTAGGAGCCGAATGCTTGGAAACTTGCTCGTTCGGTTTTGAATGGGAGCTGAGAAAGATAAATCTTTCCTTCGACCCTATGAAACGTTCTAGAAAACTATAGATCAAGTCTATTTCTTGTCGAAATCCTCTATAATCCCTATCAGGGATTGAAACATTTTCCGGTATCTTTCCCCTGGCGAACTTCCGCAAGGGTCGAAATCCTCTATAATCCCTATCAGGGATTGAAACTCAGTATTGAGCTGATTCACGCTTCCCAAAATCGAGTCGAAATCCTCTATAATCCCTATCAGGGATTGAAACATCGAAGTCGGGGATGGAGCGGAAGGCTTAGATGTCGAAATCCTCTATAATCCCTATCAGGGATTGAAACTACGTAAACACCAGGGTATTAGATCCAGACACTGGCGTCGAAATCCTCTATAATCCCTATCAGGGATTGAAACAACTTAATTTCAGATTCTTGCTTTACAATTTCAGTGTTGAAATCTTCTGTAATCCAGTCCGCGCAGGCGGACTTTGTTTGTGTAGCAGCGATTTCAATCGCCTCCTCTTGCTGTGTAGAGACGTTGCATGCAACGTCTCTACAACCCTGATTCAGCAAGCTTTAGTTATACCGTTGCTGGTTCCATCTGCTGAATCATCTGCTTCATCGCCTCTGCAATTTGATTTTGCTTTTCGGGAGAATCCGCTTCCATATACACCCGCATCAGAGGTTCGGTACCGGAGGGACGCAATAACACCCAACTTCCTTCTGATAAATAGAGTTTAATCCCGTCTTTGCGCCCCACTTCTTTAACTTTAATCCCAGCCACTTCTTTAGGAGGATTTTTGGTACAAGTGTCTAGAACAGCAGCTTTATGATCCTCGTCTAAATGCAAATCTAGACGCTGATTATAAACTGGACCATCAGCTTCTTTGATTGCTTCTTCGACTAACTGACTGAGGGGTTTACCTTCGTATGCAATGGCTTCAGCCACCAGCATATTGGCTAAAATCCCGTCTTTTTCCGGAATATGTCCAATCACACTCAATCCGCCGGATTCTTCACCGCCAATCAGCACCTCGGTTTCCCGCATTTTCTGACCAATGTATTTGAAACCGACGGCTGTCTCGTAAGTTTCTAGACCATGTTTTACGGCAAAGTTATCCAATAGGTGAGTTGTGGCAACGGTACGGACGATCGCACCTTTTTTACCTTTATTCTTAATCAGGTGACGTGCCAGTAACAATAGCACAGTATTGGGGGTTAGCACATTCCCCTGCTCATCTACGATACCAAAGCGATCGCTATCTCCATCAGTGGCTAGACCTAAATCCGCCTGATCTCGCGTCACGGCTTCTCTTAACCCCACCAGATACTCGCCTTTTGGTTCGGGCATTCCGCCACCAAATAAGACATCGCGGGTAGTGTTAAAGCTTTCCGTCTGACAGCCGCAGTGTTCCAGAACATCATCCAGATAACCGCGAGAGGTGGAATAGAGAGCGTCGTATTTTACGTTGAGTTGCGCCCGCCGAATCCGTTCTACGTCTAGTAGCGTGTAAATAAACTGTAAATAATCCGGTTTCGGATCAAAGGTAGAAATTTTATCACCCGACTTACCACTCGGCGGCGCATCATCGGCACCAGCAATATTGGAAACAATCGTATCCGTAATTTCCGGGGTAGCAGGACCTGCATAATCCGGAATATATTTAATCCCGCAATAGGCAGCGGGATTGTGGGATGCTGTAAACATCAGCGCTCCGGCTGAGTTGAGTTGACGCGCTTGATAAGCAATCACTGGCGTCGGACAATCCCGGTTGACAATTTTTACCGTCCAGCCCAAATCTGCCAAAACCTCAGCAGCGGTGCGGGCAAACTCATCAGCCAAGAAGCGGGTATCGTAGGCTACCAAGACGGGGCGGTCTTTGCCGTAGGCTGTATCCAGATAATTCGCGATCGCACGAGTTACCTTACAGACATTGGCGAAGGTAAAATCATCAGCGATGATTCCCCGCCAGCCATCGGTACCGAATTTTATTTTTTTAGCGCTATTTGTTGCACTCATTTGGGCTACTTTGCTCTTGATTTTCCTCAATTATAGGGGGATGAGTCTTGTCATTTGTAATTTGTCTGAGTGTACCAATGTGTGCCTGAATACAATTTGCCGAAAATAGAATTGGCTTCCCCATTAATCCCGCGTGAGAACCTCTTCTCCAATCGTGGGATGGATACAAATCGTCGCATCTAGCTCTTGCTTGTTGATACCCTGGCGAATCGCCACGGCGAGAAAGCCCTTTTGCACAGACATACGGATATCCTGATCAAACCCAGGTAAGATTGACTCTTCGACATCCATCAGCGTGACCTCAGATCCCAAAGCATCCATCATACTGGCAAATTCTACACCAATATAGCCGCCGCATAAACCATTAATTTTTTGGGAATGCAGCCGCGATTGACACAAGTACCACCCAGGGATTCTTTTTCCACCACAGCCACGTTGATATCGTAAGCAGCGGCTCGTTTCGCTGCTGCTAGTCCGCCAGACCCTGCACCAATGATTAAGAGTTCGTAATTATAAGACATATTACGGAACAACAAAACCCGCCATCCTCACCAATAAATGCAAAACAAAACCCGCCCTAATTAATCTGAATTCTCACAAAAAAAGACGTAGCATGTTACGTCTAGAACAAGTTACATGCTACGTCTGGAAGAGGTTGCTAAATTTTAACCAACAGGTTGCAACAATCGCGCTGGCGATTCACCCGGTAAAACCTTCACCTCACCATTCTCATCTACATCAACCACAGCGGTTTCTCCCTCCAGAATCTCACTCGCTAACATGGCTTCAGCTAAACTATCTTCTAATAGCCGCATAATCGTCCGACGTAAAGGTCGCGCCCCATAACTGGGATCATACCCTTCTTCGACTAAACGATCTTTGAACCGTTCGGTCACTTCTAGGGTAATTCCCTGTTCAACTAAGCGAGTTGAAACTTCTACCAGGAGGAGATCAGCAATTTGCTTAATCTCATCTCGGTTTAACTGACGGAAGACGATAATATCGTCAAGGCGATTGAGGAATTCTGGACGGAAATAATCCTTGAGTTCATCATTTACACGGCTACGAATCCGGTTATATTGAGACTCAGCCAGATTATCTGAGTCTTCAAATCCGAAACCACCGCCACCTTTTTCAATCACCCGCGAACCGATGTTCGAGGTCATGATAATCAGGGTGTTCTTGAAGTCTACGGTACGACCCTTGGCATCTGTCAACCGACCATCATCCAACAGTTGTAAGAGACTATTGAAGACATCGGGGTGTGCTTTCTCGATTTCGTCAAACAGGAGTACCGTGTAGGGTTGACGCCGGACGGCTTCTGTGAGTTGACCGCCTTCGTCATAGCCGACAAATCCGGGAGGCGAACCGATTAGCTTAGAGACGGTGTGCGGGTCCATGTATTCGGACATATCCAAGCGAATCATCGCCTCTTCTGACCCGAAGAAGTAAGCCGCTAACGCTTTCGCCAGTTCCGTCTTACCCACTCCCGTCGGTCCAGAGAAGATAAAGCTAGCGATGGGTCGATTCGGGTCTTTTAACCCCACCCGCGCCCGTCGAATCGCTTTGGAGACGGCTGTAACGGCTTCTTCTTGACCAATTAAGCGTTGGTGCAAGGTATCTTCTATATGTAGCAGCAGGGCTGATTCAGATTCGGTCAGCTTGTTGACGGGTACACCTGTCCAGGAGGAGACAATGTGGGCAATATCTTCCTCATTCACCAGAGGTGTCTGTACGGGGGTATCTTCATCGGTTTCCGCTTGCAGAATCGCTTGTAGCTGCGTTTCCAGTTCCTGTTCGCGATCGCGCAATTGGGCGGCTTTCTCAAAGTCTTGGAGACGAACAGCTTCTTCTTTTTCTTTGGTCACCTGACGCATTTGACGCTTGATGTCTCGTGTCGCGGGAGACGGCTGACAATGAATCAGATGCACACGGCTTCCGGCTTCGTCAATCAAGTCAATGGCTTTGTCCGGTAAGAAGCGATCGCTAATATAACGATCGGACAGTTTCGCCGCTGCATCTAACGCATGATCAGAGATTTCGACTCGGTGATGTTGCTCATAAGCATCCCGCAACCCCTGCAAAATTTCAATGGTTTCCTCAACCGAGGGTTCACCCACCATAATCGGTTGGAAACGGCGTTCTAGGGCGGCGTCTCGCTCAATATGCTTGCGGTATTCATCCAACGTTGTCGCCCCGACACACTGGAGTTCGCCTCGTGCTAAAGCGGGTTTGAGGATATTTGCTGCATCTAATCCGCCTTCTAGCGCCCCAGCACCGACTAAGGTATGGATTTCGTCAATCACCAGGATAATATTTCCGGCTTCACGCACTTCCGCCATTATATTCTTGATGCGTTCCTCGAAGTCACCCCGGAAGCGAGTACCGGAAATCAGTGATCCAATATCCAGGCTGATTACCTGCTTATTTTCCAACAGTTCTGGCACCTGACTATCGGAAATCCGTTGCGCCAATCCTTCTGCGATCGCGGTTTTACCCACGCCAGGTTCTCCCAATAATACGGGATTATTCTTGGTTCGGCGTCCTAAAATCTGGATAATCCGTTCGATTTCCTTGACACGACCCACCACAGGGTCTAACTTACCTTCTGAGGCTAACTGGGTCAGATTCCTGCCAAATTCTTCCAAGGTGGCGGACTTTGATGTGCGACCCATCATTGAAGTACCCGGTCCTCTAGCGGTTGCAGCAGCAGCCACTTCACCGATGGCTTGAATCAGCTTAGTGCGGGCGGTGGATGGGTTGACGCCTAAACTTTGTAACACTTTACCCGCAACGCTGTCGGTGTCTTGGAGGATGGCAAGTAACAAATGTTCTGGACCGATATAATTATGTCCCAGTTGTCGAGCTTCTTTGAAGGATTGCTCAAACAGGCGTTTAGCTTTAGGTGTGAAGGGAATTTCAGCCGGAACAAACCCAGATCCGCGACCAATGATTTTCTCGACGACTTTCCGGGTTGATTCCAGGGTGACATCCATCTCTTTCAGGACAATCGCCGCGACACTGGTTCCTTCTCGCAGCAATCCCAAGAGAATTTGCTCTGTTCCCACGAGGTTATGTCCCAGGCGACGGGCTTCCTCTTGAGCGAGCATAATGGATTTGATAGCTCTGTCTGTAAAATGTTCAAACATGGTTGGTTTCCTTTGCCGAGCGGTATATGATTGGCTGAAGGGGTAAACGATTTACCCTTATTTGTAAATTTTTATGTACTTTCTACTAACACTTTACCTCTGTATGATGGACTCTATCAGTGGGCAGAACCGTAATGGTTAGGTGTAGTTGCCGTCTACAGGGGATTTCAGGGGATTCCGGTTAAGTTTTGAAGATGGCGTCCCTTTCTACCCATGTATACTGACATTCTTCTATTGGTCAACCGGATCAATCAGGGAAGCCGGGGGAGCTGGGGGAGCAATGTAGAGACGTGCCATGGCACGTCTGGAAGCTGGGGAAGCTGAGGGAGAAAGCTTATCCGAGCAGTATTGCCTCTCGCCTGACCAAGTGCAATAATGTTCAATTAACTTCCCCATCACTTCATCACCCCATCATCTCATCCCGTTTCCCCCGGTGGTGATGCGTCTGATACAGTGAACTGCTGTTCGAGTTGGCGATAGTGCGGTACGTCAATAAGCTGCTCAAATTCTGGGAAGGAGACGAGATTGGAAAAGCCTGCGGTAGTCCCTTGTTGGCGCAAATGACTCAAACAGTCCATCATGGCTTTAGTCGCGGCAAATAAGCCAGAGAGGGGATAAACAACGATTTTGAAGCCTAACGCCTGTAGTTTTTGACCCGACAGCACCGGAGTTTTGCCCCCTTCTATCATATTGGCAAACAGAGGCACATTAGGAAGTGCTGATGCGATCGCCTGTAAATCTTCAAGAGACTGGGGGGCTTCTATAAAGATGATATCTGCCCCAGCTTCATAATAGGCACGTCCGCGATTAATCGCTTCGTCGAGTCCCAAGGGCGCACGGGCGTCAGTACGGGCAATAATCACTAATTCACTTTTACCACGGGCGTGAACAGCGGCGCGGATTTTCTGGATATGATCGGCGGCGGGAATTACTCGTTTTCCGGCAAAATGACCGCATTTCTTGGGCAACTCTTGATCTTCTAAGATAATTCCGGCAATACCGAGTCTAACGATATCGGTGACGGTACGAATGACATTGAGGGGATTTCCGTACCCGGTATCAATATCAGCGATAAGGGGAATGGTGACGGATTCAGCAATTTTTCCGGCGCTATTCAGCATTTCGGTAGCGGTGAGAAAACCGTAATCGGGTTTACCGAGAGTGGAACCGGAAATGCCAAAGCCACTGGTAAAGATAGCTTCAAAGCCAATTCTTTCGGCGAGTTTGGCGCTGATGCAATCATAGACGCCGGGAAGAATTAGGGTTTCGGGTTGTTGGAGGAGTTGGCGAAATTTTTGGGTCATTTGTCATTCGTCATTCGTCATTTGTCATTTGGTAGGGGCTGGTTTTGCAGCTAAGCTAGGGATAGCCATCAATATTATTCCCTAAACCCGCCCCTACACACAGACGTGTCATGGCATATCTCCCTCATCTCCCTCAATCCGACTGTTTAACCACTTGCTTTAATCCTTTCTTCCAATCGGCGGCTCTCTGGGCGTTGGGATAGGTGCCAATTAGCTCTCTTAATTCGGTTTGGTGTTTCTGTTTCAGTTCGGATTTAGTGCGATTTCCCAGAAGACAGATGGCACGTTGTAGGCTATCTTTATCGCCAGGAACTTTTGGCGGTAAGTCTACCGGAAAGGTGGGATGGGGTTTTTGGGACGATGATTTGATGCTGGTTATAGCAGGTAAATTGGCGGGGAGAGGGGAAAGATCAACAGGATTAATATAACCATACCCGCCTTTTTTGTCGGTGAAACAAAGTCGAGGAATTCCTTTGCGTTGGGTTCCATCCAGTCTGCCAATTCTACCTCTGTATTTGTGTTTTTTGGAATTGGCGGGATCAACAATACACATATCACCGGGATACAAGATATGGTTCTCGGTGGTGGTTCTGCCGTTATCGGAGCTTCCGGTACAGTGTTTTCCGTGGTTGAGATAAACTGTAACTTGCTTCATGTCACTGATGATAGACGTAGCCTGCTGCGTCTCTACATAATCTACGACGTATGAATCAGGGCGGGTTTTGTGGTTTAGTTTTTGGGAACCAGTTGGTAACCAGCTAGGGCGGGTTTTGTTGTTCAGTTTTTGATGCCAAGTAGTTTGAGTGGCTAAACCATCCGTGTCAACTTAAGGTAGAAAATCCATGCTGGTAAGGTTTTAAGCTGTGTCTATCTACTTCTCGACATTTCCCCCTCATCCCCTAACCCCAACTCCGGACCGTGGGGAGAAGGGGAATCGGATTCTCTTGCTCCCCTCTCCCCTGCCATAAAAGCGAAGCATCCTTAGTCATCCCCCCTCTTGTAGGGGGGAACGAGGGGGGTTGGGAGAGCTCACAAGGGTAGGTTTTTTAAGATTGCGGTTCAGGTTAGACTTGGAAGACAGGTAGACCATCACTTCGACTTCGCTCAGCGACCGTAGACAAGGAAGAGTGAGAACGAAAAATAGGGCGTTTCGGCTTTTAGAAGTTA
>NZ_JAVJNP010000173.1:0-6460 GCF_040217205.1 Coleofasciculus sp. A1-SPW-01
GTTAAGGCTGATATCGAGCAACAATGCCGGGTATCAGCCAAGCGCAAGCGTTAACGGTTATCGACCAAAAGTTACACCGTGGACTTATACCAAGGCAGAATTACTGATGGGTAGGTTTGTCTAGGTTTTTAGAAGCGGTAAGTCTTCCCCCAATGCCATCAAATCGAGCCAACGCGAAATCAGCCACGCCAACGGCAGTAAAATCAGAAACCAAGGGAGTAATCGCCATAGCTGATCCCAAGTGCGGGCGTAGGTACTCCCCACCAGCCAGACTAATGCCTGTGCGACTCGTAATTTCGCGATCGCAACCAACAGATTAGTCCCGGCGGCACAAAATGCAGAAACGGCAATCCCTACCAATGCTAGGCGGGCGGGTGACACGCCTCCTTGCCAAGCCGCTAAATAGACGCAACCAAATGCCACAAACGCACCAATAAAAGCGGCAATGGGAACCGCTTCCACAGGCGCATTTGGCAATATTACCAGAACAAACACCGCCCCCAACCCAGCCCCGGAGGTAATCCCAATAATTTCCGGTCCAGCTAAGGGATTGCGAACCACACCCTGCAAGAGTAAACCACTGGCGGCTAGGGATGCACCAGCGAAGAGGGCGACTAAAAGACGGGGGAGTCGCAGGTGGAAAAGGACTCGTTCTGAAAGGGTTGTACCCTGCCCCACTACGGTATTTAAGAGTTGCTGTACGTTGAAGGAAATCCCGCCTAGCCCCCCAAAGGGCGATCGACAGTCGGTAACGCTTCCCCCGCATTTCTCACAAACTAATACTATAAGTCAATTTGCCGCTTAAAAGTTGAGATTTTTAAAGAAGAATATAAAAATTCCAATTCATCAAACAAAATTATCCTGAAATTGTCAATTATCACCTGTTTTTTTCACTCAAACTTAGTTAATCACGCCAAGTTTACACGACAAAGCCGACTGAAATAAAATTCAGTCACCTCAAAAATCATTTAGTTGTTATGGAAGCCGAAAACTTAAGAAGTATTGGGAATAGCTTGAATTCTGGAATGAGCAATAGCTAAAATCTCTTGATAAGGACAAGAACTGGATATGGCAATAACAATTCTTCTCACACTAACCGTAATTCTCGCTCCTAATTTAAGGAAATTGAGGCGAATTGTTCCGACAGTTGCTTTGGACAAAGAAGTTTTCTTCAAGCCGTGATAACGAAATGCTTGCATTAAAACATACGCCATTGAAGATAGCCAGAGTCGAAGTTGATTACTTTGAAAGGTTTGGGTAGAAGTTCGGTCAGCAAATAAGTCTAATTGCTGTTCTTTAATCCGATTTTCCATTTCTCCTCTCGGACAATATTGTTTAGTATAAAGTTGAGAAGGCGTAATTTGAGAAGGAGGTAAAGATGTGACGACGTGACGAAGCTCTAACCCTTCACTCCCATAAACCACTTTTGTTACCACTCTTCTTTGACGACTCCATGACTTTTCAGTTTGATAATAGATAGAGCGAAACCAAGTTGCGTTGGGAACTAACTTTCTCACCTCTTCTAAGTCTTCATCCTTAGAGAAAAGACTATCCATCAATTCAGTGACTGGCAATAACTTCTCTTCGTATTCTTTTTTTGCTTTTTCAATAAGATTCGTTGCTCGTAACTTCAATTGGCTATTTGTTGCCATTGCTATCACATGATTTACCCCTTCTTTCTCTTCACAAAAGTTCATAAGCTCTTCACGAGCATAAGCACTATCGCCTCGCACTATTATCTGCGTATTATGCCATTTTTCTCGAATTAAGCCAATGATTCTCTGCAATTCTTCTAATGCTTCTTCGGCTGGGTCTACATTAGAAGGACGTAATGAAAGCCACTAATAAATGATGTCCACAGAAGATATATAAAGGTGCATAGCAAACTCCTTTATAATAAGTATTAAAAAAGGCTCCCTCTTGATGTCCATGCACTTGGTCATCAGTCACATCCATGTCTAAAATGATTTGTTGAGGAGGGGTTTGATAAGACTCTAAAAAGATGTCTACGAAGGCTTTCTTGATTTCTTCCGGGTTAGCTTCAATGCGATGATAGCGGGACTCTTGTTGTTGAAGGATTGTTTCCGGACAATATTCAAGTCGATTTAAGGTACTCTTCCCGGCTAAAATGGCTGATGATGAGTCATCTAAATTGAGCTTTTCTAGAGCTATTGCTAAGGCAGGGTCATAGCGTAATTGGTTAGGTTGAGGAGCATGATTATTCAGAGGCTTGAAGGTGCAACACACTGTTGTGTGCGGCTGTGGGGAATAAATGGGCTTAAATCCTTGTCTGGCAAGGTTTTTGTGATTTGCGCTCGCGCTTCTTGTGAGAAATGCGGGTGAACCGCCAGTCGATTCAACTGGATGGGTTAGAAACTAAAGTGCGCCAGCTTATGGAACCCAATTCGGAAGCGCTAGTTATTGTCCAAGCCGATACTGTGGTTGATCATGGTCAAGTTGTTGCTGTCATGGATCGGTTACGTGAGATTCCAGGGGCGAAATTAGCGATCGCAACTAAACAACCTTGAGACGTTGGGCAACTTATGACCTCAAAACTAGCAAATTGGAGGTTGATCAGGATTGGGCAACCGTTCAGCGTTCACTTACCAGGCTACCCAACCCATGTTAATTTTCGCATATCGTCACCGACATCACGGGAATAGGTCTGGACTCTTGGTTAGCACGGCTAATCGATTCCCATCAATTAGTTCTGGCACACAAGAGCGCACGCCGCACCACAGACAACCCGAAACCCGTTGTTGTTGTTCCTGTTGTCTGGGGTATTCCTGTTGCGATTAGCACAACGACAGTTCCTGGGATTGTTGTTCCACGAACCACCGCGCAACAGCTGGAAGTGCCTATCCCTTCTTCACGGTCTCGAAAATACGAGATCCGCGAATATCTTTTGACGTAATCGCCAGGTGTCCCCTTGTTCTAGATGCGCCACCCAGCTTTGCAGAGATTGATAGACCTCTTGAGCGCTTATTCTACCCTGATTGTAGTCCGTTTGTAGGCGGCGGAGTCGGCGTCTAGCACGGCGCAGGTTTTCGGTTCGCACCCGAATTTGGTTAGGTAAAATCCGAAATCCGAGAAAATTTGCCCCTTGTTTCGTCTCAAAAAGTTGGCTTTTAATCGGATGAATTTTTAGTCGTATTCCAGCCAGATAGTCTTCTATCGCCGAGCGAACTAGGGTAAGCTTTTGATGATCATCTGAAAACAGAGCAAAGTCATCCACGTAACGCACGTAGTTTTTGATTTTTAGCTGTTCTTTGATAAAATGATCCAATCCATTCAGATAAACATTGGCAAAAAATTGGCTGGTTAAGTTGCCAATGGGTAAGCCACGTCGTCGTTGTAGAGGTGTCAGTAACAAATCACCGGGGAAATGGTCAACCACTGGGTCTTGCTCGTTGCTATTATCAATAATCGTATCGATTAACCACAGGGTATCTTTACATTTGAGCTTGCGGCGTAGTTGAGTTTTGAGAATAGCGTGGTCAATGCTGGGAAAGTATTGGCGGATATCACACTGGAGAACGTAACGCTGGGAACGAGCAAATTGGGTAAAGCGGCGTAAGGCACGATGGGTGCCAAATCCAACACGGTTGGCATAGGAATCAGCGATAAATGTTCGTTCAAAAATGGGTACGATGATATTACACATGGCATGATGGACGACTCTATCGCGATAGGGAGCGGCAGAAATCAGGCGACGTTTCGGTTCGACAATTTCAAATGTTTTGTATGTTCCTGGCTGATAGGTTTTCTGATCAAGTTCTGTTTTTAATTGGAATAATTCAGCCTCTAGATTATAGTTAAAGGTGAGAACATTGTGGCGAAACCGCTTTCCTCGTTGCGCTTGTCGTGCCGCATTGAGCAAGTTCTCAAACGCGATAATTTGATACCAAAGATTGCTATGCCTTTTCATCGGGATATCGGGCGCTTGCGTTGTTGTTTGATCCAGCCACCCAGGTCTTGCCCGATGGTATTTAATAATTGTCCGGCATACTCGTACCGTTGTACAGAGATGAGCTCAAAATCCAGGAGTAATCGGGTTTGATAGCGAAGGATGTCTAATTGACTATTGAGTGATTCTAATTGGGCGAGTTTTTCTTGGGCATACCGTGCTATAATTAGTCCGTCTAGAATGTCATACAGTCCGGTAATCATCCGGTCACCTAAAAGAAATTTATGATTTCGAGGGAGGCGGTTGAGAATTGGAATGTACCAGCGAATTAAGTCGTAGGTTTTCTGGATAATCGGTAAATCGCTCACAACACTCATTGCTCGATTCGGTTATAGGAGGTATTCTGACAGACTATTAGTGATGTTGGCTATAAAAAAATCTAAAAAAAATCGACCCGCCTGCGGCGGGAAGAGGGAAAAGAAAATAGGGTAAAGGGTAAAAGGGCAAAAGTGTCAAGGGCTAAAGAGTCCACGCCGCACCACAGACAACCCGAAACCCGTTGTTGTCGTACCTGCCGACTGGGGTAAGCCAGCCGCGATTAGCACAACGACAGACCCAGGGATCGCCGTTCCACGAACCACCGCGCAACAGCCGAGAATGATTATCATTACCATCAACGATCCAAGCTTGACCATCTGACGGCGCACCTTCATAACTATCATGCCATTGGTCAAGACACCATTCCCACACATTTCCATGCATATCGTACAAACCAAAGGCATTCGCGACTTGAAAACTGCCCACCGGAGTGGTTTCCTCACGATACTTGCCCTTCGCACCTGCACCATAGGTAGAATTCCCGTCATAGTTGGCTAAGTCGGTTGTAATCGTCTCGCCAAAATGAAACGGTGTTGTTGTTCCAGCACGACAGGCATATTCCCATTCCGCTTCGCTAGGAAGTCGGTAGTTCCAACCTGTGTACTGCGATAACCGCGCACAAAACTCCACACAATCATACCATGATACCTGCTCGACAGGACGGTTTTCTCCTTTAAAGTAAGAGGGTTCAGGGTCAAGTTCTCGCTCAACTTTGGGCAAATGAGCCACCGCTTGCCATTGCGCCTGAGTAATGGGATATTTACCTAGAAAGAAGGGTTGAATCGTCACCCAATGCTGAGGACTTTCATTATCCTCATGTCCTTCCTCCGTCTCTGGCGAACCCATTAGGAATGTACCACCCGGAATCGCCACCATTTCTAGAGGCACATCGCCAAGGGTTTCAATGTAATGGTAAGCCTGATGAGAGCGACGATTCAGGGTTAGTTTTCTTTCCTTCCCCAACACCCCTGATTTAACCTCTACCGTCACCACTTGAAAGTCAAATGCTGACACGGGTAGGGTTTTGGCAGTTTTGGCAGGCTGAACCGTGGCTGAACTCTCAACGGATGAAGATGTCACCGAACAAATAATTGGCGGTTCAAACGTTAATAACGCCAACCACGCTTCGATTGATTGGGGGCGGTCTTCCGGTTCTAGCGCCATTCCCGATAAAATAGCCTGGTTCGTGGCATCACTTAACCCAGAAATAATTTGTTGCGGTGGTACTAATTCTGCGTTACACATCTTTCGCCCCAAGGAACCAACGGGACGCTGACCTGTCACCCCATAATATAAGGATGCCGCTAAGGTATACACATCAACCATAACCTCTCGACTCCCTAATCCAATCTGCTCATAGGGGGCAAATCCCTGATTCCCGGCTTTATCCGTGGTTGTACTTGTGGTTGGGATTAATCCTTTAGCAATGCCAAAATCAATTAATACCGCTTTTTCCGGACTCCGCACCATAATATTCAGGGGTGTCGCATCCCGATGCACTAATCCCGCTTTGTGAACCACACGCAGCGCATCCCCAATCTGGCGAATATATCGCACCGCCTGTGCTTCTGACAACGCGCCTTGATTCTGCACGTATTTCCACAAACTCTCCCCTGGGACATAATCCATCACCAGACAGTGAATTCCCGCCTCTTCAAACAAATCCGTCACCCGGACAATATGAGGATGGGGGTCATGACAAATTTTAGCGACTCGCTGTCCTTCTTGAATAAAGCGGTTCAGATATTTTGGATAATCGGGGTCATTTTGCAGACGGGCGTTCGGCGTTTTAATCACAAAATCTTGGTTGAGGAACTGATGATGGACTCTGTAGGTGATTCCGAATCCGCCCTCTCCCAGGATACAATCCACCACAAAGGGGCGACTTTTAAACTGGTGTCCTGGCTTCCATGCCATGGGTCCTTTATCCCTCTCCTAATACCATTGCCAATTATCGCGTCAATTTTCCCTGGGAAATATCTCAAATTATAACCGTTTGCTCGTAGGAGTTTAGTTACCAAACCCCTACTCGTCATTTGGACTTTGGACAAAAAAATGAGTTTGCGTAATTTTTACGCAAACTCATTTTTAACTTAATTAAGAGGAATTAATTTGACGATGACCGAAAAGTTTTACTCGTCTTTAACTCCCTCATTTTTCCCAGAGATATCCGGC
>NZ_JAVJNP010000092.1:0-22489 GCF_040217205.1 Coleofasciculus sp. A1-SPW-01
GGGGGAGCAATGATACATTTTCCCTGATAGCGGTGCAAGGGTATGAAAGGGTTTTACCTTATGTTCTTGAAGATGAGCCAATGTCCATGCTACTCAAAGCCTTGATAGATAAGGGTTTTGGAGTTGTGCAGCAAGCCCTAATTAGGTAAGCCGCGCTAATGACAACAAGAATCATTGTCATGAAAATTTGGCTTAGGGATTATTGCCTTATAAGGGCGGGTTTTGTTGTTCAGTTATCAGTGGGGAGCTGAATTTAGTCCCTAAACCCGCCCCTTCCATTGTGCCTAAGCGCGACCCTAACATTGATTTTCCTATTCCCCAACTAATTCACTCGTTGTATATTGGTTCGCTTCGGGTCAAGAATTTTCTGCCCTAAACTGGGAAACTTAACCGCAATACTAACTTTCTTCCCTGAACCAAAAACATGGGTCACTTCTCCGATACCAAAGGTGTCATGACGCAGTAAATCGCCTTTTTTCCACTCTTTCGATTTTGCCGTTGAACTAGAGGATTTTGATGACTTTTCTGTTGAGGCAGGAGGCGTTTGCTGTTTCACTTTCACCAAGGTACTACTAATTAAGTCTTCCGGTAACTCATCCAAAAACTGAGACCGAACCGCTGGTTCACGATACCCATAAAGGCGACGTTCACGGGCATGGGCAAGAAAGAGTTGTTCTTGGGCGCGAGTAATCCCCACATAACAGAGACGCCGTTCTTCTTCTAAAGCAACCGGGTCATCTATCGTCCGGTTATGGGGAAAAAGTCCTTGTTCTAAACCAACCAGAAACACAACCGGAAACTCTAATCCTTTAGCCGAGTGCAGCGTCATTAAGGACACCGCTTGTTGTCCATCTTCCAAATTATCTAAATCAGACGCCAGCGACGCATTTGCCAGAAACCCTTCTAGGCTGGTATCTTCATTTTCTTCTTGAAATTGAACGATAGCATTATAGAGTTCATTGATATTTTCCAATCGGTTTTCCGCTTCATCTGTGCCTTGATTTTTGAGGTCATCAGTATATCCTGATTCCTCCATGATAAACTTAATAATTTCTACCGCTTTTAAGTTTTCCGTATTCTCTTGACACTGCTTAATCAATTGGGCAAACCGATTAACCGCTTTAGCCGAACGTCCCGCAATTGTATTGACCGAGGTTTCATCCCGGATAATTTCCCAGAGGGGAGTTCCCAATTCTTGAGCCGCCAGCACTAAATTATCAATTGTGGCTTTACCAATACCCCGGCGTGGCGTATTGATAATTCGCAATAAACTGACGGTATCGCTGGGATTGGCAATCGTTCTTAGATACGCTAAGGCATCTTTAACCTCTTTGCGATCGTAGAACTTCAATCCGCCGATAATCACATAAGGCACTCGACCGCGCAGCGCATCTTCTAAGGGGCGAGATTGAGCATTCGTCCGATAAAGAATAGCAAAACTGCCCCAGCCTAGTTCTGGGTTTTGTTGATTCAGTTTCAGGATTTGTTGAACGACAAAATGAGCCTCTTCTAACTCATCGTCGGCGTGATGACAGTAAATGACTTCCCCTAAACCGCGTGTGGGTCTGAGAATTTTGTCAATCCGCTGGGTATTCTGTTCAATTAAATAGTTAGCGGCTTGGAGAATATTTTCGCGCGAGCGATAGTTTTCCTCTAATTTCACCATGGTGTGGGTCGTTTCATCGGGCAACCCATCACCAAAGTCTTGCTGAAATCCTAATAAGATAGTGAAATCTGCCATCCTAAAGGAATAAATTGAGTTATGGACTAGCATACGATTCGCTATATAAGTATGAGCCACATCGACTTCTAAGTCATACACGTCTCCCTCATACTCATCTTGCCAAACTTGCTCAATTTCCACCTCTGTTAAGGTATCATCCACCTCAACTAGCACTTTCATTCCGGGATGGAGATGAGATAAAGGCATAAAATAATAACTTGTGCCACTGATTAATGCTTTGCGTTGGATTTCCAGTTGACCTGCATCGGCAATAGAATGTGCCATACTTACCGCTTCTTTGTATGAAACTCTTGCGGTTTCAACCCGATACCCTCGGCTATTTTTCCCCGAACGAATGGAAAAGCCAGCCGCTTCTAAGTTGGTCGTAATATCACGACGATTAGAACACCATTGGATGCGGTGATAACTTGCCGATTTTTTATTGTCTAACCGAGGTGTGCCAAACATAACCAGATTTAATGTCTGTCGGCGCAAACCATTTTGAGGACGGTAGTGAGGAAAATCTGGATGCAGCCAGAGATCTTGCATTAATCGGTGAGCATTGGTGATGGTATCAATTTCTTGGTATAGGCGAAAAATCCACTCATCATTCAGACGCATACGCCGACCATTACTATGAAAGACTAGCGTTGGCAACCCATATTTAGCTGCATAATAGGCTTCATAGTAAGCTGCTTCTTCATAAGACGTCGTGGTTTTCAGTACCCAAAGTTTATCCCCATTTTCTTGGGCGATACGAACTTTAAAGCCGAGTTCATCGCATCGATAATCGTTGTGACGTAGACTTTTAGTGATGCCGATGCGATATCCGCGATCTGCTCGGTACATCAGATACACATAATAATGCCCTTCAATGGGTGTCATTCTGGCAAGAACAATATGATGAGGCGTTCCGCGTAATACCTGTTCACCCGCCCGAATCGACCAGAGAGACCCACAAAAGTATCCTTTTTTGATATGAGTGATTTGATGGGGGTAAAGTTGTTTTTGACCAGTCGGCGATAGAACCTGATCTCCCACTTTCAATGTTTCAATGGGTTTCTCTCCGGCGGGAGTTAAAACCTTAGTTCCGGGAGGAAAACACTGATCGGCATCGCCGACAACAAATACGGAGCGATCGCGCCAATCCCATTGCGTTTTTTCAGTTTCGCCGTTTGTGGTTAATAGGTGTATCAGTTCGTACTGAATCCGGTTTGTATCTTGATATTCATCCACTAAAATATGGCGAAATTGATTGTGCCAATATCCCAGAACTGATTCGTTTTGTTGGAAGAGTTTTACGGGGACTAAAATTAGATCATCGAAGTCCAGGGCATTGTTGGCGGCTAACTGGTCTTGATAATGGTGATAAACTTCAGCATAGAGTCGCCCTTTATAACCAGATTGCTCTTTTTCAAAGGCTTGGGGTGATAAACCTAAGTTTTTGGCATTGCTAATCGCGTAGCGAATGGTACGAGGATTAAATTTTTTATCGTCTAGATTTAATTGTTTGGTGACGATGGTTTTTACCAGCGTTTGGGCGTCGGATTCGTCAAAGATGGAAAAATTACGCTTCCATTGGCGTCCTTTTTCATCGGTATATTTATTGATGTCATAGCGAAGAATCCGAGCAAATAGACTGTGAAATGTACCAATCCACAGGGGTTTGATGTATTTTTTATAGACCCGCGATCGCAACTGGGTTTGTTCAAGTTCTGGGAGTAACTCCAAACGCTGACCCCGCGTTTGGACAGCCAGTTGCTGGGCGAATAGGGTTTCAATCCGGGATTTCATCTCCCGTGCGGCTTTATTAGTGAACGTAACCGCTAAAATGTTTTCCGGAGCGACTTTATGGGTGAGAATCAGATTGGCAATGCGATAGGTTAACGCCCTCGTCTTACCCGAACCCGCCCCCGCCACAACCAGCAAGGGACCGCAGAAATGTTCGACGGCGCGACGTTGAGAGGGATTAAGGTGCGTCAGGAAGTCAGTCGATTGAGTCATGGCTAGCTGAGGCAAGCGGGTAAGGGTTTGGCTATTCTAGTACAGGGTATCGTATTTTGAGGCAATACTGTATCAAGGAAACGTCACCCGACAATTATGATACTGTTGGTAATTCCTGTAGTTCTGTATGACCAGCAATACCCCAGCGACAGACACAACCCCTAGTCTCATTTCACCGGCGGTTACTCCTAAGCCAGTCCAAGATACGCCTCCTGTAAAACTAGGAATTATGGTATCGGGGAGTGGTACAAACTTTGAAGCCATCGCCCAAGCGATCGCAGATGGGCAACTCCATGCCCAAATTCAAGTGATGATCTACAATAATCCTGGGATCAAAGCTCTCGCCAGAGCGGAAAAATTCGGTATTCCCACCGTTCTCCATAATCACCGGGATTACAAAAAACGGGAAGCCCTCGATGCTCAAATTGTCCAGACATTGAGACAGTATCACGTTGAACTCGTGGTTATGGCGGGTTGGATGAGAATTGTCACGCCAGTCTTGATTGATGCATTTCGCGATCGCATCCTCAACCTTCATCCCAGTCTCTTACCCAGTTTCAAAGGGATTCACGCCGAAGAAGAAGCGTTAGCCGCCGGGGTGAAAATTACCGGCTGTACAGTACACTTAGTTAGTCCAGAAGTCGATAGTGGACCCATTTTAATCCAAGCCGCCGTTCCCGTGCTTCCTGACGACACGCCAGAGACGCTACACGCCCGGATTCAAGTTCAAGAACATCGCATTTTACCCCAAGCGATCGCCCAGATCGTAGTTGCGCTTGGGCGCTAAAAATCCTAGCATCGCCGCCTATAAACTAACTATAAACCAAAAACTTACGCAGCCACACCATATATATTGGTTAAGTTGCATTACGCTAACACACCCTACATATAGAGCTTTTGCGTAAGTCCTAAAACCTTGATCGGAGCGGGTTTATTGCCATTGTATTGACAAACCCAATTATCGGTAAACCCGCCCCTACCAGCTAACGGCTAGTTCTTTTGTCGTTTTGACCGTTCCCGTTTGAACAAGCCGCCAAATCCTAAAGCTAAGGCAGACCCTAAAATAGTCATGGGTTCTGGAACGGCTGCTGGCTTAATCCCTGAAAGATGAACAACTGAGTCGTTATAGTCTTTGTCAGTACTGCTGAAAAGCTTATCCTCAAAAGCAAAGATGAACTCAGTATCCACAAATGTTCCTGAGTCCAAACCATCAAGTTTAAGTTCGGTCACGTTATCACCTTGATAGACTAGGGCTTGTGGATTGCCATTGTTAAGACTATCCTCAGTGTAGAACGTGTTATTTTCTGGAGTATGGAGATAAAAACCGAATGAGTCACCAAAACCTGTGGCAACTAAGTCGTTGTTCACTTTAATATCACCATTATCAAAGAAGGTGATGAAGGCTTGGTCAAAGGGTTTACTCGGTCCATCAAAAATTAAAGCTTTGTTGTTAGGATTGTTTGCACTGTAGAGTCCAAACTGATTTTCCGGCGCAAACCCAGCTATTTCAGCAACAAAAGTTCCTATTGCTCCGCTAGCAGAAGTGTTATCAAACAGCGCAAATTTTGACTGATTATTGACTACGTTGATACCAGGACCTGAGACGGTGATGTCATCCAAGATTGTCTGTAAGGAAGTGCCCGTTGGTATTTCCGGTTTGGGTCGGTCGTTGAGGGGATCGGCTAACGCCCCATTGCTGCAAACCATTACAGTTCCTAAAGCAACAAGAGTTGTTCCTACTGTAGCGATTGAAGAAAAGCATTTCATGACGATAAACCTCGTGATCATTGTTGGGTGAACATCAGACTTGCAAGGGGTTGTCTAGGATTTCCCTTCCTTTCCCGCTTTGAGCAAGTCCGTTGAAGGTGAGAACTCAACCACAACACAGATCCGAAAAGCCAACGAAAAGCCGATCGCCAATTAGTGAAGTTAGTGTTACACTAATGATTAAGAAAAATTGAAATTATCGATCAGCTAGACATCTCCATTCTTGTCGTTAGTCAAGCAAGACGAGAATTGTCTGGCTTTCTATCAGATGGCTGAATTCAATTTATACCCTCGTTGGAGAAGACAGTCAGCGATAGGTGGCTCGGTTAGGACAAAAAAGCTTTTAGGGGATAAAAACTAAATTTTTTGTCTTGAACAAGCAAATACCTTTGGCTTACCTGTTTTTCTCTTACATGAGTAATAATACCGAACTTCTCCCAGGAAAAGTACAAAAAAGTCCAGTCTTCATCAAGACTTTATCAAGTTAAGGTATGTAAATTTTTATAGATGTAAACACTCATTTACATTTAATTAATCTTTAAGCGGCAGTAAAAGCTTCAGCTTCACTAACTTGCCAGTCACTCATGCCTCATTACTTCCCTGTGAATCACTAAAGTTTCTTGTCGGATTCTCTCGAATATATTTCTATATGTTTCGCGATGTAAAACACTTGTGACTGACTTCGTGGTTTTCTATAAGGTAAATTTATATCAAAGTCATTGATGGAATTCCCAATTAGCTTCATCGACGCTTTATATTGGAGTTCAATAGAGCGCTCTAGAAAGCAAAAACCCTGACTTTTCCAAGAAGCCAGGGCTTTAAGCATCTACGCTTCAACCTCTCGATGTCCTAATTTCCAGAAAAAACTAGACAGCCAATTAGTCGCCACATGAGCCACAATCGGAACCAGCAAATTCCCTGTACCGACAGCACTAAACCCCAGTAACAATCCCACAATCGTTGCCCAAACCACATAGGGCCACTGTTGGGAACCACTCAAATGTAAAACGCCAAATACCAAGCTAGAAATAATCACACCCACGGCATTCAAACCAATGGCGGGTAACATCACTCCCCGAAACAGCAACTCTTCACTCATACCCGGAAGTAACCCCAACCAAATCAGATCCGGTAATACCAACGGCTTTAAAACCAAGTTGAGGTAAACGTCAGCACTTTTACGGTAGGCTGACCAGAGGCGATAGACTACACTACTCATCGCGGTAATTCCCACGCCTATACCTAATCCAATAAGTAATCCTTCTACCGTAAAGTCTAGGGATAACAGTGTCACCGACCCAAATTTCAGCCAGAGTTTAGCCACGACTAGTAAAACGATCGCCGTTATCCCCATGGCAACTAACACTTGGGTGCGGGTGAGGGGTTCAAAGTCAGGATTATCAGGAAGCTGTTTAGTCACTAATATATAGATAAGCTACGCATAGACGACAGGGAGGGACTCAGAGCATCGGCACTAATTCCAGCCCGATGAGTCACTAACATACCCAGTGCCTCTAAATACGAGTGTACTCGCACCGCTTTGATTGCCAAAGGTTCTGGAGGCACTTGCATTGAGGTTTGGTTATCCTCAACGGCAATAATTTGAGTCCGTAACTGACTTAAGCTTAACAAGGCACTACCACCACAGGCATTAGCAGGAATCACCACGGCATCCACCTCTTCTGCCCAAATTGCTCCCGGTTGACGCGGCGTCACCTGAAATTGCGGGGCGCGACTTAACCCCACCAGCACACAGGGTAGAAACGTATAGCCTAATTCCTCGGCGGCTGATCGCGGCGACAAGGTGGGTTCTAGGGGAAGGGGCATTAAGGCTGGGGCGTGGGCGCAAGGGATTTGGAAGGTTCGCACGATTAGGTGAGAGATCACAGCTTCTGCACCCGCCAGAGGATCGACCCCTCGTCCCTGTCGGTATGCTTCTAGGGCTTCGCTGCCTAGATCATCAGGGAAACGAGCCACTACTGCGATCGCCTCTGCCTTTGCCTGTTGAATCAGCACTTCAGCCGATCGCAATAAACTATCGGGATTGCCTATTGTACCCCAACTCGCCCCCGATGGCGCTGTCCGCAGTTCCACATTCAGGGGCGCGTCGGTGATTACGTAATCGGTCAGATTTAGTCCTAACGTAGCTCTGGTGGCATCAGCCGCTTGCAGGTGGCGCAAACGCAGATCCGGTTCAATCCCCTGGTCAAGAATTAATCCCACCCGATTTTGATGCACAGGTTGTAATCCCCAGCATCCAGCGGCAAATTTGTCAAGCCCATAGCCTTCGACATAGAGGGCGTTGGGTAAATTCCAGTAAAGTTGAGCGCCATTGAGGACATTGGGGTGAGTGATAAGGCGATCGCAGACTTGGGCGATCGCTCTGGCGACAGGTAAAGCGTCTCCCGCATAGCCACCAATGGATGCGCCAATTCCTGTGGGAACGATTAAAACAACGGTGTAAGGACGCACAATAATTAAGGGGTGGACGGTTGAGAATTAGTCTGGGTAGTCTTGGTGACAATCGCTTCAACCTGAGCTTTTTGTTCCTGAGTATCCACAGATGTAACCGCCCAACGCAGGGGTTCTCCCTGTTTTTGCAGTTCTGTCTCAATCGCTTGATGGAGTTGTTTCGGTGACTCCTGGAGGTCAATTTCGGCAGTAATGAAGTGAGTTGTCATTTTCTGAGTGGGGTAAATTACAATAAATGATCAATTGTCAAGGGGTACAAATGCTGGGTGCATGTCAACACAAGTAGGTTGCGCCCCAACACCATGCTGACTCAAGACGGTTGACCGAATTGGCGATCGTAAACTTCGTCTTCCTTACCGGATTCAACTTTCAGGTTAGATCGCGGTAAGGCGATACAAAGCAAGACATACCCTTCCTCTTGCAATTCGGGTCCAAGTCCCATCCCTTCGCTTTGATCAACAGAACCCTCAATGATTTTAGCGGCACAGGTTGTACAAACGCCAGCATTACAGGCATTGGGTAAATCTATCCCTTGTTCCTCCGCAGCCCGAAGAATTTGTTTATCCTCTGGGACTTCTATCGTGTAGGTTGTTCCTTCGTGATTGATTTCGACGGTGTAAGTCTTAGGCATTGTACCTCTTAGCGGCTTTCCAGGTTGACTTTCCCGGTTGGGGAAAAAATATTGACCGGGATTATTTTAACCTTTGGTGCGGGATTCCAGGCTATCCTAAAGTTTATTACGAGACACTCTAGATTTTCATGGTTGATCCGATCGCATCCTCTCGTACCCACCCGGCTGACCCCTCCCTCCCGCAGTCTTGGAATTATGAGGCGACAGTGACTCAGGTAGAGACGATTATTGAGCAAATCGAACGGGGGGAACTGGAATTAGCTGAGGTATTTGACCAATTTGCCTCGGCTGTCGAGTATTTGCGTCAATGTGAAGCATTTCTGCAACAGCGACAACAGCAAATGGATTTGTTGATTGAGACATTAACAGATGAGTCAGATTCTCCGACTTGATCTCTAAATTTTTCCCCATCTGTTCGATAACAAATTACCTTGTTCAATCTGGATTTGATTGTTCTTCCTCTGTAGCAATAATTAATTCTGAATTGAACTTCTTTAATTCCACTTGTGTTATCTCTATAATTTAATTACACTTTTGATTGTAATTAATTATTAACGTTTATTTTTGAATAGTCGCTGTAAAAGAATATCTACTCAACCCCAAGGGAGAGAAGGGCTTGATGCATCAGGATGTTGTTCTGGAACTTGAATTCCAGGAACCCAAATTCGTAATCTGTCCCATATATGACGCAGTGTCATATACACTTCTGTAATATCAGTAATCTCAGTTTGAGCATCAATTTGATCTACCTGAGCTTCTGCTTGCTCACACATCTGCTTAAGCTGCTCAATAACCCTCTGCCTATCTTGTGAAGATCTTGCTCCCTGAAAATTATCTCGAATGAAGATAAAAATTTCAGTAAAAATTGGAATCACGGACGATGAATCAATAGCACATGAAATTGTGTCCGAATATCCCCACCAAATAGCTCCTATGTCTGCCGCTGATCTACCGAGTTCATTTGCCGTATGACAAGCAAAAGCATAAACGGTACGTTGACTTAGCAGTTGTACATCACCACAGGACAAAGCCACATCACCATTGTGACCTTTCAATGCATTACGAACACCATGACACATGGCAAAGACAGGCAAAACATCAGCTTTAGACAATACGGCGATAAGTTCTTTACGTGTTGCTTTCTTTTCAAAAAGTGTGACACAATCCTCTGTTATAATTAGCTTGGCAATAGCGATATTTGCTTGAGTCGATGCGTCATAAGCGGGGACAAATACGATCATTCAGATTCTCTCCGATTCGCTTTTCGCTTCATAAAATCTCGTGCTACTCTAAGTACATCCGATGCATATTGCTGCCCAATTTCTGTACCTTCTTCAATTTGCTTTCGGAGTTCTTCTGCTGTAAACATCTCTCCTGTTGCCGTTTTCCAAATGACCGTAGTTGCCGGAATGATTTCACGAATAAGCCCAGCAAAAACATCCCGACTAATATTACGGGAAACACTTTCAAAATGAGGTGTTGGTTGTGCAGCTAATAAGCGATCAAGACCTTGTAAAAAGTTCCGCAGTGAAGGTGATCTTGCCTCCGCTCTATCAATATTGATATTTTTCACAAATTGCCAAGAACTAATAGTCTTGCCAAAAGCTAGTTCTGCATGACTTTTTGGACTTTTAATGTCTTCGGGTAACGGCAGTGCAGGTGAGACTTCAATTCCCCATTGAGTTTTGGCGTTTTCTATAGCTGTAATCTCATCGGCGAACAGCCAAGCCTCAACTTCTGGAACAGCACAAAAGACTCGTACAGAAGGATATCCTAACCGTCTGTGAGCCTTGTCTAAAGCCTCTGGAACGCTTGCTGCATCACAGTTAACTAAAACAGCACAACTTCTTGTAATACCAGGAGGTAATCCTTGCAAGAAATTTTTGAGGTTACTTTTAGCAACTGCATTTATTTTAATCTTATCTAGAGGATAATTAGCCGCTTCTAGAATCCAAGATATAATCTGAATGTGATTTTGATTTTCAACAATAAGTTGAATTGATCCATCTTGCATAATATCATAATACCTTAAATTAAAAACTTAAATTATAACTAAATCATAGGTTTAGTTATTTTTGTCATAAGTTAAGCATAGCAAGATTGGTATATCCTGATCAATAAGCGTGACGAATTAGACTTATCTGCTAATTAGCTGACAATACTATATCTAGGGGTTTATGTCCTCAATTAGCGATCCCACCTACTACATATAGGAATTCTCTCTATTTGATGAACAGGTCTAGTGCTAATTTGAGCAATCGCTACTCACGCCAACAAATCATCAATCGCCACACCAAACCCATCTAACACCTGCTGTGTCCTGACAATATCACCCTGATTAAATAAAACTTGTTGCTGTTGTGTAATCACCAAAACCCATTGACTCTCAGGAAACACTAACCAAAGTTCCTGACACCCCGATCGCAGATACTCTTTGACCTTACTAAAAACTTCTTCCGCCCCATCTGTTGGTGAAATAATCTCAGCAATTAAGGGGAAACTCTGGGATAAAACCGTAAACTCGCCAAATTGTTCCACCAGTTCCGGAGTGAGGTAAGATACATCAGGACGACGCCCTCGTTCTCCTGTCCAACATGGCGTTTCCGTGTAAACATCTCCGCCTAGACTCTGCTCCTCTTTATAATTTCCCCAATATCGAGCTAATCGTGCTTGAATTCGACCATGTTTGGCTGTCATCCCTTGCTTTTCCACCAATTGCCCATCTACCCATTCTGTATGGTCAGGGGGATTTAGCAAATAGTCTTGGACAGAGAAAACTGGAGACTCAACCTGAGAGTCCTGGGACTTCGCGATCGCGTATGCCATAATCATCCATTATCCTTTGCCACAATTATCCCCATTATCCATATTTTGGGGAGTAATCAGTCACCCCCAACAAAGGACAAATGACAAAGGACAAATGACAATCAAGCCAACATTTCCTGCGCCCGCTTAATATTTTTACGAACCGATTCGGCTGACGTATGCAGGGCGGCGAGTTCGGTATCCGTGAGGTTAATTTCCACAACTTTTTCCACACCTCGACATCCTAACCGCGTTGGGACACCAATGAAAATATCCTTTAAACCATACTCCCCATCTAGGTAGGATGAAACAGGTAAAAGTCGCGACTGATTATGTAAAATTGCTTCCACCATCGCGCAAGTCGAGGATGCAGGTGCTGAATACGCGCCCCCAGTTTTCATCAGATTCACAATTTCTGCGCCACCATGACGAGTCCGATCAACTAAACGATCAATTGTCTCTTCATCCATCAGTTCAGTAATCGGAATCCCTCGCACTGTGGAGTAACGGGGTAAGGGTACCATTAAATCGCCATGACCCCCTAAGACTAACCCACTGACATCCGCAATCGATACCCCTAATTCCATCGCAATAAAGGTTTGGAAACGGGCAGAATCTAACATTCCCGCCATTCCCATCACCCGTGACACGGGTAATCCTAATATTTGCCAGACCAAGTAGGTCATCACATCTAGGGGATTTGTGACAATAATATACAAGGCATCAGGCGATCGCGCGATCGCTTTTTCGGCTACCTCCACCGCAATCTTGGCATTAATTTTGAGCAAATCATCTCGATTCATCCCCGGTTTACGGGGTAAACCCGCCGTGATGATCACTACATCCGACCCGGTGGTATCCATATAATCATTGGTACCAATAATCTCGCGGTTGTGACAATCCATCCCCTGTGCCTGCATTAAATCTAGGGCAATGCCTTGGGGGATACCGGGAACAATGTCTAAAAGTACCACATTTGCCAAATTGCGTTGGGCAATCCGGTGCGCCAACGTGCTACCGACGTGACCCGCACCAATGACGGTGACGCGGTGATCATTGCAGGCGATAGGTAAATTAGAAGAAGATGCCATGGCTATAGAGCGATTTTGCGATCGCGACTAGACTACAGGCGTGGCACAGCTAACATGGCGCAATTTTACAGCTTTTTTTGGGCGCAAGCCTGGATTTTTGACCAGGCTAATGGATCAAATTAGGCGTGTCACGCTACTACTTTAGCTAGTGACTTCGAGTTGGTCGAGACGAAACCAAATATTCGGGGTGGGTACATAAAACTTGACAAAGGCATAGTCACCCCGGATATCGACCACTTCCCCATCACTTTCAAACAGGTAAGGAGGAAAGCGAGTATCACTGGCTTTAGCTTCCACACTATTATCCAACGTTTCGCGATTTACGCGCACTAATGCGCCTTTTTTGAGTTTGCCTGCCATTACTTATCCCTACAATCAAGATCAATAAACGCTTTCAAGCCATTATCCCTCATAATTCACATAGAGCATATAATGATACAGATACAGACACCAACCCAATCCAAAACTCTATTCCTTGAACTTCCGCCTGAACTCACCCTCTACGTCACCCAAGAACAGTTTGAGGCATTAGCCGCCACGAACCGCGACTTAAGACTAGAACGCACAGCAGAAGGAAAGTTAATTGTGAATCCTCCCACAGGAGGCGAATCAGGCAAGCGTAATCTCAATATCAGCACTCAACTAGGTAACTGGTTTGAGGCACACGAAGAATTAGGGGAAGCCTTTGACTCGTCCACGGGCTTCAAACTTCCCAACGGCGCAAATCGCTCTCCAGATGCCTCTTGGATACGTCGAGAACGTTGGGAATCCCTCACTCCTCAACAGCGAAAAGAATTTGTTCCGCTTTGTCCAGATTTCGTAATTGAATTACGTTCTGAATCAGATAGCCTCCCTAAACTGCAAGCGAAGATGCAGGAATACATCGATAACGGAACTAGATTGGGATGGTTAATTGATCCGAAAAATCGGCGAGTAGAGATTTATCGCCCTGGGAGGGAGGTAGAGGTGTTGGAAAATCCTAGCCACTTATCCGGCGAAGATGTTTTACCTGGGTTTGTCCTAAATTTAAGACGAATATGGACTTGAATAACTCAACAGAAGGTTGTGCTATAGCTGACAGCGCGGACAAAAATGAGACGAACGCCCGGACAACTTAATCCGCTCAATCGAGGTCTCACAGACGCGACAAGGCTGTCCTGTGCGACCATAGACCCAAGCGACTCCACTGTAGTTACCATTGACGCCCTGGACATTGAGGAAGCTGCTGAAGGTTGTGCCACCCGCCTCAATCCCCGCTTTTAACACTTGAATAATCCCTTGGTGCAGACGTTCAACTTGGTCTACACTTAATCGGGCGCAAACGGTTTGAGGATGAATCCCACTCACGAATAAGGCTTCATCGGCGTAGATATTCCCCACACCTGCAACCAGGGATTGGTCAAGGATGGCGGTTTTAATGGAACGCTGAGATTTTTTCAGCTTCTGCGTCAGATACTCTGGGGAGAAGGCATCTGAGAAGGGTTCAGGTCCTAAATTTTGCAATCCCGTGATAATGCTGTCACATTCTTCCCCAGGTGGAACCCACCACATCCGACCAAAGGTGCGTTGATCCACAAAGCGCAATTCCTGTCCTTGAGGAAAAAACAACCGCACTCGCGTATGCTTCTGTAACGGTTCCGTTTGCTGAATCCATAAGAGTTGCCCACTCATCCGCAGATGCACCCCTAACCACCCAGCATCCCCCTCTTCAGAGCGGTTAAGTTGGGCAAGCAGATATTTACCCCGTCGGTGCCAATCGGTAATTCTCGTTTGCTTCAAACCCTGCCAAAACGCCGCCACAGAAACAGGGTAGGCGATGGTGCGCGGCAGCAACACATCCCCACCCTGAATAGCCTGGGTACAAGTAATTTGCTTGAGACCCAGACGAATTGTTTCCACTTCCGGCAATTCAGGCACGGCTTCGGGTGATTCCGTTCCGTTACTTCTTCTTCTTCCCTGGTGCCACGACTACCAGTTCGCTTTCCGCAAAGTTATTGGTATTGATGCCGGAATAGTTGACTTTATCGAAACGGACGATGACAGGATAGATAATGCCGCTCTTGTCTACGGTTGCCACAGTTCCGACATCGTTATACCAATAGGATTCTTTGCGCTTAATCCGAACTTTTGCGCCGCGTGTTACTTCTGCCATATCAATTTTTCCCTTACGAATCTAGTTTTACAGCGTACTACTGGATGAGGGGTGTCTGCTTACTCTTTATTTTAAGTTTTATTACAAAGATGAGTTGAGAAACCCCTTGTTTCCAGATATAGAGGGGGATAGGGCAGATGATGGGGAAGCGGGGGAAGCGGGGGAAGCGGGGGAAGTTTATATGACCTGCTTCTGTTTCCCCACACCCCATACCCTACACCCCATACCCTACACCCCACACCCTTTTGAGCCTAATCCCGCCATCGCACCTGTACGAAATAAGCAGGTCGTCCCCAGATATCGGAGGTATCGCTAATATCCTCAACAGCCAGATTAAAAGGAATCGCCGTGGTGAGGTAGCGTTGAGCCAGGATACCAATGTCAGGGGTAAGTTGGGTGGCTGTAGCGGTGGCTAGACCTAAACCAATCAGTTGTTCAATCGGACCACGGGGTAGGAGGAGATGAGCGCCTAGGGCTAATCCAGCCGTTAACATCATGCCAACGGAGAGATTCGTACCGCAACGAGGATGTACCGCTAAATTCCATTCCCCTTGGGTGAGACGATTCAAGGCGAGAGGAACCGCACGTCTCAAGTCTGATAAATTCACCTCACCATAGAGGTAAAATCCTTGTTCAGTAGATAAACCACCTAAAGTATCATTATCCATCTCATGCACGGTGGTAGCTGTACCCGCAGGACTGCGACTAGGGCGTGACGTATAGTTGGCATTGGCTAAATCAGCCAGAACCCAAACCGTTGCATGTTCAAGAGCGTGAACCTGACGCAACATTAACAGTTCTTTTAACCCTGGTACAAAAGGCAGTTGCTTGAGTAAGTCTGTATCTTGACTGGGATAGGGTGTAGGAACGTTAAAATCCCACGTCTGAGCAGAAGTCGTATAAGTCATGGCAGGATGTACTCTCAAACTCGCCGATATTCTTTTCACTGTAGCGTTGGTTATTGGAGAAGTCAGGAAAAATAGACCATTGCTCCCAGACGTGCCATGGCACGTCTCTACATTGTTTCCCCAGCTCCCTCTGCTCCCATAACGACGCGATACAATACCAGGTAAGCATCTAGACACAGTACATCTTAGTTCGTGCCTGTAACAAAGATTGGTGTCAATACTGCTTGGATAAGACTGATCCCCCCTAGTCCCCGGAGAATAAAAAGCATAAGCAACATTTGGCTTCCCTGTGTCAAAAAGCGAAGCCTCCTCTGGCTTCCCTGTCAAACAAAAACGAACCCTTCTTTAGCTTTCACCTTTTGAAGAGAAAGGGAAGGGGGATCTATAAGGGAAGAGGGAGATCTGAATTTGACAGATGTGCCATGGCATGTCTCTAGCTAACGTTTGACGTTTGACTTACCTCATGAGTAATTTTCCAGACTTATCCAGCCACGGTTTCAGGGTTGTTCGAGAATTAGGTCATAATCGCGCAGGTGGGAGAGTCACCTATCTAGCGGTGCCAATTCCGCCCTTGACGTCAGAGGGAACGCTGAAAGAACCTGTTGTGATTAAACAGTTTCAGTTTGCCCAAAGTGAGGCACATTGGTCAGATTATGACGCCATCGAACGGGAAATTCAAGTGTTACGTGGATTGAATCATCCAGGAATTCCCCGTTATTTGGATTCATTTCAAACTGAAACGGGGTTTTGTTTAGTCCAGGATTATAAAAAAGCCGCGTCTTTAGCGGGGCGGCGTAGTTTTGATCCCGCTGAGATTAAGCAAATTGCTGTTTCATTACTCAACATTCTCATTTATTTACAAAATCGCATTCCGCCAATTAGTCATCGGGATATTAAACCGGAAAATATCCTAGTTGATGATGCCTTGAATGTATTCTTGGTTGATTTTGGCTTGGCGCATATCGGCGGGAGTGAAATTGCCATGAGTAGTGTGGCGAAGGGGACAATTGGGTTCATCGCTCCGGAATTGCTGTTTAATCAACAGGTGAGTGAAGCTTCGGATCTCTATGGTTTAGGCGCAACGCTGATTTGTTTACTCACGGGGATTGCTTCAACCGATATTAGTCAGTTAATTGATGAAGACTATCGGATTAATTTTAAACATCGGGTTCCTCGGTTAAGTTTGCGGTGGATTGAGTGGCTGCAAAGGATGGTTGAACTGAAACCGAAAGACCGTTTTCTGGATGCGGAAACTGCTTTAGAGGCGCTGAACCCGATTTATGTGATTCGAGTGCCGGAGGTAAATCTCAATGTCCCGTGTTTAGAGTTTACGGCGAATAAATTAGGGGAAAAGATAACCAAAAAGGTCATTCTAACTAACTCCGTTCCCGATACGATATTAGAAAGTCGTTGGCAAATCGCTCCCCATTTGAGTGATCCGCCTCACACGCCTGATTTTCATGAATGGATTTACTTTGAGCAAACTCATTTTGTCAGCAATCAAGTGCTGTGCAAAATTACCGTGGATACGCGCAAGCTGATGGCGAATAAGCTGTATGAGCGGGAGATATTAATTCATAGCAATTCCCATCCGGAAACCCAAAGCTTAATGCTAAACGTGAAGACAGCCCCCGTACCGATTCCAGCGAAGAAATTGCCCTATTTTTCAGTTGGATTATTAATTTTCTTTGCCGCTGCTGCAACCTGGGTTGAAGCCATGGCATGGGATGGTATTGTACGTCATAGTGGCACAGTCGGTGTTGCGATCGCGGTGTTCATTTCGGTGTTAGTGGCGGGATTGGGACTTGTGGCGGCGATTACGTCAGGGTGGATTAGTCAGGGGATGGCGAAGGTGCGATCGCGGTTTGGGGTTAAGGTGAAAGCGTTAGATACCGTGGCGGCTGTTTTTTTTGCAGGTGTCGCAGCAATATTTGTGGCTCGATTTGGCGCTCAATTTCGGGCGACGGATATGGCAATTGCGGCATTTGCGGCGGTGGATGCGGTGGTATTTATGGCGGCGTTTGAAGGGGAAGGTGTGGCTCAAAGTTGTGTGCAACGGGGGTTTAGTCAAGGATTGGCGTTTGGGGTTTCTGTCTTATCCGCCGCCTTGGGAATTAGTTTAGGAATGGCTTTAAAGTTAGGGGTAGTTAATGGGATGGTTTTGGGGGCAATTTTAGGCACAAGTTTTCCTTTAGCTACGTTAATTTTATATCCCCCATTGGATCGGGCGAAACGGATTGCCCGTTATCGCAAAGTTGAGCGGAATTTAATTAAACCGTAATCAGAAGGCTGATGAATCAGGGCGGGTTTTGTTGATCAGTTATCGGTGAGATAGGGCGGGGTTTGTTGTTCATTTATTGGTGACAAGTAGTTTTAGTCGCTAAACCCGCCCCTACAATACAATTTTTCCTAAATCCGCCCCTACCATTGCCGTGGCACGTCTTGACAGATTCCTCTTGAAATACCAATGAAATTTGATCAACTGGATGCCAAAATGCGGGTGTATGAAACCGCTCATGATCACTGCGTTTTGCCGGGATTATATATGATAGCACGGTTAGATGGGCGCGGGTTTACTCGATTAACGCGAGACGTGCATCCATTTTCAGCCCCCTTTGATCAACGGTTTCGAGATGCGATGATTCTCACCGTAGAACATCTGATGAATTGTGGGTTAAAGGTTATCTATGGATATACTCAAAGTGATGAGATATCACTGCTTGTTGATGGTGCTGAATCTGCCTTTAATCGCAAATTACGCAAGCTGAACTCCGTATTAGCTGGAGAAGCCAGTGCGAAATTTTCATTGATATTGGGGACAGTGGCGTGTTTTGATTGTCGCATTTCTCAATTACCGACCATTGAAATAGTGGTTGATTATTTTCGTTGGCGACAAGAAGATGCCCACAGAAATGCCTTAAACTCTCATAGTTATTGGTGTTTAAGGAATGATGGCAAAACTGCCCGACAAGCCACATCCCAGTTAGAACGGTTATCGGTGGCGGATAAGAATGAATTATTATTCCAACATGGGATTAATTTTAATCATCTACCCAACTGGCATAAACGAGGGGTAGGATTATATTGGGAAACCTACCAAAAGCCGGGGTTTAACCCCCTGACAGGTGAGACAAGCGAAGCCACCAGAAAACGGATTCGACAGGAGTTAAATCTGCCGATGAAAGACCAATATAGTCAGTTTATTCGCGATTTGTTGAAGCAAATTAATCCGTGATAAGTTAGACGAACGGCATCAATGACATAAGACAAATGACCAACCATGAACGATTTCCAGATATTAAAACGAATTTTTAATGCCTTTGACCCCTTTCGCCCCTTACCTCCTGGTGATCCAACTTACGTGGATTGTGAAGAGGTGCGGGGCGATTGTGATATTTTAATTGAATTAGGGCGATCGATTTTATTATCAGATAGAGTCACTTGTAATCTCTATGCGGGACATCGCGGGGCGGGAAAATCAACGGAATTACTGCGGCTGAAAGCGGACTTAGAAGAGCAGAAGTATTATGTGGTGTACTTTGCTGCTGATGATGAGGATATTGACCCAGAAGATGCCCAATATACGGATATTTTACTGGCGTGTACACGGCGGTTATTGGAAGCCTTGAAAGATAATGCTAAACCTGACCCGTTATTGAATTGGCTGAAATATCGCTGGGATTCGTTAAAAGAGTTGGCGCTAACTGAGGTGACATTTGAGAGTTTGAATCTGGAAACTCAGATGTTACAGTTTGCCAAATTAACTGCCAATTTAAGAGCGGTTCCCAGTACCCGGCAAAAGATTCGCGAACAGGTGGATGCGAATACGGTATCCTTGATAGAAGCATTGAATGAGTTTATCACTGATGCCAAACACAATTTACCCTGGGGCTGTTCTGAATTAGTCGTAATTGCCGATAACTTGGATCGGATTGTGCCGATATATGAACCCAATGGGAAACGCAGTAATCATGATGAGATTTTTATTGACCGTTGTGAGCAACTGAGTAAATTAAATTGTCATACCATTTATACCGTGCCGATTTCCATGGTATATTCAGATCGAGGCACTGTGTTAGAAGATCGGTACAGTAAAGCCCAAGTTTTACCGATGATCATGGTACGCCAACCCACAGGCGAACCCTATACCAAAGGAATTGATAAGTTAAAGGAATTAATTGATAAACGCATTCGTCATAGTGTCCAGGATTTAACCCTAGAACAAGTATTTGAGGATGCCAATACCGTCGAACAACTCTGTTTAATTAGTGGCGGTCATGTGCGAAACTTAATGCTATTAATGAAAACCAGCTTACAGCGCAGTCCTCGTTTACCCATCGCTAAAAAAGCCGTGCGTCGGGCGATTACGGAGTTACGGGAAACCTATCGCACAGCGGTGAATGAACCGGAATGGATGATGTTGGCACAGGTTACCAAAACCAAACAGATGCCGAATCAAGATGAATATCGCAAACTGTTATTTAATCGCTGTATTTTAGAATATCGATATTTAGATGAAGGCGGAGAAATTAAAGTTTGGCATGATGTCCATCCCTTAATTTATGGGATTGAGCGTTTTCAATCCGCATTGAATCAACTGTTGTAGTTTGTAGTTCGTAGTTCGTAGTAATGGCTTTAGCCTATCATCGTATCGCAGAGCAGGCATTCATTTGTGTTAACTTAACCTTGCAACTCTAGCCCCCCATTTTAGATCCCCCTTCCGTCCCCCTTAAAAAGGGGGAGACCAAAGTCAGCCAGTAGGGTGGGCATTGCCCACCTGGTATATTGGTAAAATAGTGGCATAAACTTGACAATTAAACTGGGCGCACGTCGGTCATCCGTGTCAACTTAAGCGCCAAAACACGACTGGCAAGCTTTTCACCCTCATCCCCTAACCCCTTCTCCCATCGAGGGAGAAGGGGAATAAAGAAGCTTCTGGCATCACATCGAGAAATACCTTCCTTCTTGCTCCCCTCTCCCGTGCAAAAAAAAGCGAAGCATCCTCTGTCATCCCCCCTGCCAAAAAAGCGAAGCATCCTCTGTCCTCCCCCCTCTTGTAGGGGGGAACGAGGGGGGTAGGGGGGAACGAGGGGGGTCGGGAGAGGGGCTGGGGGTGAGGGGTTGAGCTTAAGTTGCACGTCGGTGCGCCCCTACGGTATCTGAACAGAATACATCAGCATCACAGCAATGATCCGAAACCTGACCGAATGGGATGAAGACGACAAGGGCGACGCCGAGGACGAATATGAAGCCCTACGGCGTTCTTTGAGTTGGACAGAAGGGTTTGGTTTGCTGTTTGTTGACTGTACTCCCGCCACCGCCGAGAAATTAATTAAGGATGTCAAGCAGGATCTACCGCAAAAAAGCATCCAGGTTTTACGTCTCACCGAACCGATTGAGAATCTCTATACTGAAATTGCCAAATTACAGAATCGGGATAGTATCGATATCTTATTTATCCAAGGGTTAGAACATTCGATCTATGACTATGAAAAGGCAATCAAAGATAATACAGAACGCCACAACTATTCATTGTTTTCTGTGCCGCGTTTATTAGGTCATCTGAACCTACAGCGAGAATCATTCCGCGACCATTTTAATATCTGCTTCGTTTTTCTCCTACCCAATTTTGCCCTCACCTATTTCAACCGCCGCGCCCCCGACTTCTTTGACTGGCGTTCTGGCTTATTTAAATTAGAGAGTCAAGGCGAGTTGGCTTTAGCAGAATTATCTCAAGGGGAAGATGAGTTTTGGTTGAAGCAAGGCAATCAGCAATTTAGACTCGGGGATTTAGTTGATGCAATTGTTTGCTGGGAAAAAGCGTTAGATATTACGCCGGATTCCCACAACGCCTGGAACAACCGAGGTATTGCCCTGAGAAATTTAGGACGAATAGAGGAAGCGATCGCTAGCTACGATAAAGCCTTGCAATTTAAACCTGATGACTATGAAACCTGGTGTAATAGGGGTTATGCCATGGATGAGTTAGGAGAAATAGAGGAAGCGATTGCTAGCTATGATAAAGCTTTACAATTTAAACGCGATTGCCATCAAGCATGGAAAAATCGGGGTAATTCCCAGAGCAAGCTAGGACGACTATTTAAAGCGATCGCTAGCTACGATAATGCCTTACAATTTCAACCTGATTACCATCAAGCCTGGTACAACCGGGGTATTGCCCTAGATGAGTTAGGACGAAGAGAGGAAGCGATCGCTAGCTATGATAATGCCTGGAACAACCGGGGTATTGCCCTAAGAAAGTTAGGACAATTAGAGGAAGCGATCGCTAGCTTTGATAAAGCCTTACAATTTAAACTTGATGACCATCAAGCCTGGTACAACCGGGGTAATGCCCTATTTGATTTAGGAAGATTAGAGGAAGGGATCGCTAGCTTTGATAAAGCCTTACAATTTAAACGCGATTGCCATCAAGCCTGGAACAACCGGGGTATTGCCCTAAAAAAGTTAGGACAATTAGAGGAAGCGATCGCTAGCTACGATAAAGCCTTACAATTTAAACCTGATTTACATCAAGCCTGGAACAACCGGGGTAATGCCCTATTTAATTTAGGACAATTAGAGGAAGCGATCGCTAGCTTTGATAAAGCCTTACAATTTAAACCTGATGACCCTGAAGCCTGGTACAGCCGGGGTATTGCCCTAAAAAAGTTAGGACAATTAGAGGAAGCGATCGCTAGCTTTGATAAAGCCTTACAATTTAAACCTGATGACCCTGAAGCCTGGTACAGTCGGGGTATTGCCCTCGGTAATTTAGGACAATTAGAGGAAGCGATCGCTAGCTACGATAATGCCTTACAATTTAAATCTGATGACCCTGAAGCCTTGTACAACCGGGGTAATGCCCTAGATGAGTTAGGACAATTAAAGGAAGCGATCGCTAGCTACGATAATGCCTTACAAATTAAACCTGATTAC
>NZ_JAVJNP010000101.1:0-67136 GCF_040217205.1 Coleofasciculus sp. A1-SPW-01
GGCATTTAAACCTTAATATTAGTAATGGCGAAAGCCTTGTAGTGCGTTTAGCGAAGCCATGCCGCAGGCTTTAGCGAAGCCATGCCGCAGGCTTTGCATCTTGCTCGCTACTAATACCCAATTTAAATGCATGACAGCTTACCCAATTAATCCTAAGCCGAACTGCTACTTTCGCCCTTAACCACAGCCGCACCGATTAGATGAGCTAAACGCAACGCTTCAGGAACTTTGCCACAATCCGTTACGCGCTCTAGAACCGATGCGATAACTTGGGGATTCGCACCACAAACCTGAAAAAAGAAAGGGGGATAAGAATGAATGGTTCCAGCGCGTTGGAGGAGATGGAGACGCTGTTCAGGTTGAGGTAATCGATGAATTGCCTGTTTGACTGCTTCTACATTAGGCATACGCCGCATCAGAGACACACAGGGAAGACTCAGGCGATCGCAAAGCTGGGGCAAGTCTATCAAATTAAAGCCACCAAAACCAATACCATCCAGCAGTAAAACATGCAGTTGAGGTAAAAACTTCCGCCCAACTAATAGCTGAACAATCCTATCCGTCGCATCCCAGCCATCTCGTTCCACCTCTCCCCAAACCATCCCCTCAAAGCGCGTTCCTGCACAAACCACTCCCGCAATGGACACGTTGGCGCTGGCATGACGAGAAAACGGTGCGTCGTCAAAGCCAATGACGCGAATGACGCGATTGAGTCGCACAAGATCATCAAGTTCCATAGAGTGCCATTGAGCCAACCAATATCAATTGTACGGGTACTGCCGTTTTCTTTTGTCCGACTACTTATTAGGAATGACAAAGGACAAAGGACAAAGGACAAATGACAAATGACAAATGACAAATGACTATGACCAAAGACCTCGCTTGCCATTCGGCATAATTGTTGCCCAATTCGTTTTAGCTAAAGCTAACTGTTCCTCCGTAATTTTGGCATTGGCAAGATTCGCGCCACAGAGATTTGCCCCCTTAAGATTGGCATGATTCAGATAAGCAAAACTTAAATCTGCCCCGCGTAAATCTGCCCCCTCTAAATCCGAATTGCTCAAATAAGCCCGTCCTAAATTGGCATCTCGCAAATTTGCCCGAGTTAAGCTTGCCTGACCAAAATCAGCACTGGATAAATCAGCACCTTGTAAATTAATGCGAGTTAACTTGGACTGGTAAAAAATCCCGCCAGATAAATCCGATTTTTGTAAATCCAACCCACTTAAATCATGGGAAGCAAAATCTCTCCGACCTTTCATATATGCCGTTAACACACCATTAGCATCAAGTTTTTTTGGTCTACTGGTAGCAAAACTTTGGCTCGATGGTATATTCCCTGTATGAATTTCTGTCACTGACCTAGATATAAATTGACTGCGGGGATTACTATTACCCATGGTGTTGGGAGAACCCGGACGACTACGTTCCCGCCGTTCACGACGCTTACGAATCGCCGCCGCTAACTTCTGGGTCGCCGATGAAGGAGAGGAAGGAGAACTGGGTGAGTCTACCTCTTGAACTTCGGTGGAATTGCCATTTGTATTTGTATTCGATAGCCCAGAGGTCGGCATTGCCATTCCTTGAACCAAACTATCAAAATAAGGTTCTAAGTCTAGCGCTCTGAGAATCTCTTCTGCCGTTTGATAGCGATGACGAACAGAAGCCTCCAGCATTTTTTTCAACACAGTCGCAAAATGATCGCTGACTTGCACAGATTTACGCCAGACCATTTCACCGGTTGAGGGATTGTAATCTAAATCTTTTGGCGATTTTCCGGTGAGTAAATACACGCTAGTTACGCCGAGAGCATAAATATCACTGGCATAAACGGGTCGCAATGCCATTTGTTCCGGCGGAGCAAAACCGGGAGTCCCAATGGCAAAATTTGTCAAGGCGGTTTGATCAGAGGTACTGGCAACGGCGGCTTGGTTGACTTCATCTTTAACCGCACCAAAGTCAATCAAGACCAGTTTTCGGTCTTGCTCTCGTCGAATTAAATTAGCCGGTTTGATATCCCGGTGGATCACCTCTTGGCTATGGATATATTTAATCAGGGGGAGAACTTCACTCAGAAATTGCTTGACTCCGGCTTCTGAGAGGGGACCACATTGTCTAATTTCTTGCTGTAACGTGAGTCCACTAATATACTCCTGTACCAAATAAAACTGCTGATTGTCTTGAAAAAAATCCAACAGTCGGGGAACTTGCGGATGATTGCCAATCTTGCCGAGGGTTCTGGCTTCTCGCTCAAATAGCTTTTGAGCCATTTCCAGAACCTGTGATGTGGTTGTTGCGGGACGAAGTTGTTTAATGACGCAACTGGGATTGCCAGGAAGAGACTCATCTCTGGCTAAAAACGTAGCGCCAAATCCGCCTTGACCTAGGGTTTTTAGCACACGATAGCGATTTCGCAACATAATAGGATGACCACACGCCTGACAGCTAGTGACGTGCAGCGGATTTTTGGGCTGAGGACAGTCAGGATTTAGGCAGTAGCTCATTCAGCATCACCAATGGGGCGTTTGTCCGGGCTAGGACGAAAGCTTTCTCAATTGTGATCGAAGCACCCGGCTTATCTATTAAGATCTATAGTTGACTTTAGTGGGAAACGCACCGCCGAATGCACCCTCGCTTTGGTAAGCCTTGGTAAGCAATCTTATCTATCTACAGGATATCTTAATTTACCCTGTCGTTTAGGCACAGATGCCCAAATAACGCACTGATTTGAGTCTTTTTTGGATAAAGTCTTGATAAAGATTGTCTTCTGTTTGTGAAGAATTGGTAAAGTGTGGCAAGCCGGGGAAGCAATGTAGAGACGTGCCATGGCACGTCTGGGAGCTGGGGGAGCTGGGGGAGCTGGGAGACAAAATTTCTATAACCCATTACCCTATTGCATAAGACACACCGAGCGTGTTACCGAGCGAAGTCGAGGTAAGTCGAGGTGTTGCCTATTGCCTAAGCTGTCATGCATTTAAATTGGGTATTAGTAGCGAGCAAGATGCTCGCACTACAAGGCTTTTGCCGTTATTGATATTAAGGTTTAAATGCCGAACAGCTTATTGCCTATTGCCTATTGCCTATTGCCTATTGCCTATTGCCTATTGCCTATTGCCTATTGCCTGTTCCCTGACGAATGACAAATGACGAATAACAAATCGGGTATAGTGAGATCAACAGTAACGGAACTGCATCTAAGCTGAGGTCGGTAAAAGCAAGAAATTAATGCGTATCTCTTTAAATTGGCTGCGGGAACTGGTGGATGTGACCCTAGCTCCCCAAGAAATTGCGGAAATTCTCACCAATGCTGGATTTGAGGTCGAGGATATTGAGGATCAGCGAGAGTTAGCCGATGGCGTAGTTGTGGGGAAGGTTATGGATGTTCAACCCCACCCTAATGCCGATAAGCTGAGAGTCACTCAAGTTGATATTGGAGACGCCAATGAGCCAGTCACCATTGTCTGTGGCGCGGCTAATGTCCGGGCAGAGGCTTATGTCCCTGTAGCAACGGTAGGCACTTACCTGCCCACGGTTGATTTGAAAATTCGCTCCTCGAAACTGCGGGGAGTGCGTTCGGAAGGGATGATTTGTTCCTTGGCAGAAGTTGGCTTGGAAAAAGAGTCGGAAGGAATTCACATCTTTGAGGCACAGACGCTACAAGTGGGAAGTGATGCTCGTCCTCTCCTGGGACTTACGGATGTGATCCTGGATTTGACCGCAACGGCGAATCGGGCGGATGCGTTGAGTATGGTTGGAGTGGCTCGTGAAGTCGCCGCCCTGACAGGTGCATCTTTGAACCTGCCAAAAACGCCAGAGTTGACGATTCCTCAAGGTACGGGTGGGTTGACGTTGAAAATTTCTGACCCGAAAGCTTGTCCTGCTTATATCGGTACCGTGATTGAAGGCGTGAAAATTCAACCATCGCCAACCTGGTTAAAACAGCGTTTACAAGCCGCCGGGGTGCGACCAATTAATAATGTTGTGGATATTACCAACTATATTCTGTTGGAATGGGGTCAGCCGCTCCACGCCTTTGACCGCGATCGCTTACAACAAGTAGCAGGTGACACATCTTTAAGCATTGGGGTTCGTTTTGCTAAGGGAGAGGAATCATTAACCACTTTAGATGGTCAATCCCGCACCCTTCAATCCCAAACTCTCCTAATTACCGCCAATGATCGCCCTGTAGCGCTGGGAGGAGTGATGGGTGGTGAGGAAACCGAAGTCCATGAGGGAACAGAGAATTTGGTTCTAGAAGCCGCCCTGTTTGAACCCGTCGCCATTCGTCGTTCCGCCCGCTCTCAAAGCTTACGCACGGAAGCATCCACCCGTTACGAACGGGGCGTCAATCAAGCGGAATTAGGCATCGCGGCTAAACGAGCGATCGCGTTAATCCAGGAACTCGCCCAGGGTAAGCCGATTGTCCAAGAAGTAGCCGATACCCGCCCTGATCCAGAGAGTTGGGTGCGCTCGATTGAGTTACGCCTAGAACGGGTGAATCAGGTATTAGGTCCAGTGGATTTGGGGGATGAGATTGGAGACATTCAGCCCGATGATGTTGAACGCATTCTCACGGCGTTGGGATGTCAACTGGAGTCCGTGGAATCCGACGAGGCGATGAAATGGATTGTCACCGTTCCCCCTTACCGCTACCGAGACTTAGAACGGGAAATCGACCTGATTGAAGAAGTTGCCCGTCTCTACGGCTATGATAAGTTTTGTGAAGATTTACCCCCGAAAACTGAACCGGGTTATCTATCGATTGACCAGGTGTTAATCCGCAAGATTCGGGAAACCTTCCGTGCGGCGGGATTAACGGAATTGCTGCAATATTCTCTGGTTAAACCGGAAGAGAAAGGGGAGCAAATTAGCCTATCAAATCCTCTATTTGTGGAATATTCTACCCTGCGGACGGATTTACTCTCAGGATTAATCGAAGTCGCCCAGTACAACCTCGAACAAGGGAATGGCGTATTAAACGGGTTTGAAATCGGGCGAATTTTCTGGCGCGACGAAGACGGATTTGCTGAGGGCGATCGCGTGGCGGGAATTTTGGGTGGTGATCCCAGCCGGGGGAAATGGACGAGAGGCGGACAAGATGCGCCGATGAGTTGGTATGAAGCGAAGGGAATCATCGAAAGCTTGTTTGAACGCTTAGGATTAACCGTGGAATACCAACCCGATCGCCAGGATTCGCGCCTGCATCCAGGGCGTACCGCTTCCTTATGGATACAAGGCGATCGCTTGGGCAGATTTGGGCAACTCCATCCCCAACTTCGAGCAGAATTGAGTTTACCCGATGAAATCTATGGGTTTGAGTTAGACCTAGATGTCATGTTAAATGCTCTTGTCCAAGATGAAAACTTGACGCCGAGATTTTCCGTCTACTCGACGTTTCCAGCCGCCGACAGAGATATTGCCTTCTTTGTACCCGATACTGTCTCAGTCGCCGACATTCAACGCACCACTCAACAAGCCGCCGGAAGCCTATTGGAATCGGTGCAATTATTTGATGAATATCGCGGGGAACGAGTGCCAGAAGGACAGCGTAGTCTGGCTTTCCGGCTGATCTATCGCGCAGGCGATCGCACGCTGAAGGACAAAGAAGTGGAATCCGCCCACCAGAAGGTTCGAGACGCCTTATTAGAAAAATTTGGTGTTAGCCTGAGAAGTTAAGTTGTCATTTGTCATTTGTCATTTGTTCACAGTTGACTTGTTATGCCCAAATACGTAATGTGGGGAAGCTACTGTGAGGACGTATTAGAAAAACGCGCTCCTCATCGCCAAGCACATCTGGATGGTTTAACTCAGCAAAAAGAATCAGGCGTATTAATCACGATTGGTCCAACCAAAGACTTGACCAAAGTGTTTGGTATTTATGAAGCTGAAGATGAAGCCACCGTGCGCCAATCGATTGAGGCTGATCCCTATTGGCAAAATGGAATTTGGACAGAGTACGATGTGAAAGAATGGATTCAGGCATTTTAGGGTAAGTAGGTGGACACAATTAAAGTTAGCGGTGGAGATTAGGGAACAGGGAACAGTAAGGGTTTGAGGCTTGTTTACATAACTTGATCTAGTTAAGTTGATTTCCACCAACCTACTTAGCCGCGACGTGAGTCCAGAAAACCCATAAAATCTTTGACAGCAGTTTCTGCTAGGATTTTCCATTGTTCTATCGGTTGACATCCTCACTTAAAACTTAGTATATGCGCTTTCCTTAGCAGGCTCCATGGCTCAACCCACAAGTTTCAGGACATAAGGTTGTATCAAGATCGCTTTGCTTTACATTTGTTCATGGGTTGATCGGGACTTCATCTGCAACCCATGGAAAGCTGAACAAAAAAATGACAAACTTGACCAGAGTAAGCAACAACTCGCCTAAACTCATTATTGGGGAGATTAAGCAAATTCTGGTAAAGGTTAGAGAACACCCTCAATTCCACCCCAAACCAAGGGAGTGAGTCTGTCTTATGGCTTTCTCCCTAGCAGAGGGGGAAGTCTTACAGGATTTGAGTGCAGGTGCATTGAATGGATAGAGGTACAAATGAGCGATCGCAACAAGTCCTACGAACAACTCATGGCAGAAGTGGCATTACTACGCCGACAAGTGATTAAACTGAAAATGACTAAAATGGCGTTTGATGCCCAACATCAGCTCATGAGAACCTTTGCCACAACCTTGCAAGCGGCGAGGGGGACACTGATGGTTAGAGCAATGTTGCAACAAATTGTGACCATTGGCACTAAGCTAACTCGTGCGGAATCCAGTAGTTTGTTCTTACTTGATGCCCATGGCGTTGTCACCGAAAGTATTCTAGCTCGTGGTGCGACGCTACGAGGACAAAAGCAACGGCTGATTGGTCAAGTATTGGATAAAGGGTTAGCGGGTTGGGTTTATCGTCACCGCAAACTTGGACTCATTACTGATACGATCGAGGACGAGCGTTGGTTGACCTTACCCAATCAACCTTACACCGTTCGCTCCGCCCTTGGCGTTCCGATTTTAATGGGTAAAGAAGTCTTAGGAATTCTCACATTAACTCACTCCCAACCCGGACATTTTAGCCCGGAATCGGCTCATCTAATGCAAATCACAGCAGAATCCATGGCATTGGTGCTTGACAATGCTCGACTCTATCATGAACGTCAGCAGCAAGAACTGGACTTAGAATTAAAGCAGGCTCAACAGAAAACAACCGCTCAATCTCGTCAAAGTGTAACTCAATCCTTCAGCGAGAAAGAATTTTCCAGAATTGGCATGTATATCCTGTTTGGGGAAGGGAATTTTCTATACGTTAATCCCAGATTAGCCGAAACTTTTGGCTATACTTTTGGAGAACTGATCTCATTAGAATCGGTTCTTGAACTCGTATGTTTAGACAATCGTAAGTTTGTTGAACAACAAATCTATAGCTGCATTCAGGGTCAAACTAAGAATCTGTACTGTCGATTCAAAGGACAGCGTAAAGATAGGAGTTTGATTAATGTGGAAGTTTATGGAAACCGAACTAAACTTTACGGTCGGTTTGTTATCATCGGGGCACTCCGCGTAATTTGACTATAATAAAAAATCGCTATGGGTTAAAACAATCTATGTAAATACAGCCTCAAATCATCATTAACCCCAGCTTTATGGTTGTTTTAAAAAAATAATAACACTTTAATAGTTGAATAAATCATGACTCAACCTCAAGCCATAAAAACTTTGCTCGAATCAGTGGCTGCTGGCGAAACAAGTCCGGCAGTTGCTTTAGATAAACTGAAACATTTTCCCTTTGAGTCCGTTAGTAACTTTGCTAAAGTTGACCATCATCGCACCTTGAGAACAGGTTTCCCAGAGGTAATATGGGGTTTAGGTAAAACACCTGACCAAATTGCTCAAATTATGGCAGCAATGCGACAACGTAATTCAGTGGTGATGGCAACTCGCATTGATCCTGATGTGTTTGCCCAACTCCAAGTTACAGTCCCTGATATCCACTATTATCCCACTGCCCGGATTTGTGCGATCGCGCCGGAAACGATTCCATCCAATTTTCCAGGAACGATAGGGATTATTTGTGCAGGAACCTCTGACTTATGGGTTGCTGAAGAAGCAGCAGTGACGGCTCAACTGTGTGGATTTCAGGTACAGCGTCTCTGGGATGTGGGTGTAGCGGGACTCCACCGCTTGCTGAGTCATCAACAGGTTATTGCTGAAGCCAATGTGCTGATTGTCGTAGCCGGGATGGAAGGAGCGTTACCTAGCGTTGTTGCGGGTTTAGCTGATTCTCCAGTTATTGCAGTTCCTACGAGCATCGGCTACGGTGCAAGTTTTGGCGGACTTGCTCCTCTTTTAACCATGCTTAATTCTTGTGCGCCAGGAGTAGGTGTTGTGAATATTGATAACGGTTTTGGTGCGGCAATTCTAGCGGGTCAAATTCTGCGGACGGCGCAGAAGTTATTGAGGGAATAGTGAACAGGGAACAGGGAACAGGGAACAGGGAACAGGGAACAAAAAAATGCGTTTACTGTTACAATTAAGGCTTTGAGTAAAAACTTGCACCAATAAACCTAAATCTTAATTAAGGAAAATTTCAAACTAATTCCTTGAACACTAAAGTTTAGCTTATCCTAATTAAAGTCTTGAATAGGTTTTCCAAAATAGAGTTTGATAGTAGGTTATTCTGATCAGTAGAGGTATCGCTAGCTGAGCCTAACTTTGACATTAACGTCATCAACCCATACCCTGTGATCTGTTCCCACACCGGATAAACTCTGATGGATGCCATCACTATATTATTATTGATTAGCGGCTTTGTTTTGTTGATCGCCGGAGCCGAAATTCTGGTACGAGGAGCATCCAAATTAGCTGTAGCGGCTGGACTTTCACCCCTAGTTGTCGGATTAACGGTTGTTGCCTATGGCACCAGCGCTCCGGAATTAGCCGTATCTGTACAGTCTAGCTACGCGGGACAAGCAGACATTGCCATTGGTAACGTTGTTGGCAGCAACATTGCCAATATTTTGCTAATTCTAGGCAGTTCCGCCGCCGTTGCTCCGCTGATTGTCTCGCGACAGTTGGTGCGACTTGATGCGCCTGTAATGACTGGAGTATCGTTGCTGGTGTGGTTAATGGGGTGGGATGGTAAACTGAGTCGGGGGGATGGGATTTTCTTGGTTATGGGAGCGATCGCTTACACTCTATTTACCCTCTACCAAGGACGTAGGGAAAGCCAAGCCCAAGAAGACTCCTCAGAAAGCAGTAATCAGCGCTCTCGCCGAGGGATATATCAGATCTTACTCAACCTAGGCTTAATTCTTGTCGGTATAGGAATGTTGGTAGTGGGGTCAAACTACCTTATTCAAGGTTCTGTCGATATCGCCCAAGCGCTTGGAATTAGCGAATTGATTATTGGTTTAACCATTGTTGCTGCTGGAACTTCGCTACCAGAAATTGCCACGTCAGTTGCTGCGGGTATTCGAGGGGAACGGGATATTGCCGTTGGAAATGCTGTTGGCAGTAATATTTTTAATCTCCTATTGGTATTGGGGGTGTGCAGTATTGTTGCGCCTGACGGCATCGCTGTATCAATGCCTGCTTTAAATTTTGACATTCCGGTCATGATTGCTGTTGCTGTCGCTTGCTTGCCAATTTTCTTTACTGGCTATTGTATTGCTCGCTGGGAGGGAATTCTATTTCTGGCATACTATGTTGCTTATACGATGTATTTGTTTCTTAACGCCACTGAACATGATGCGTTGGAGGAATTTAGCACGATCATGCTCCTGTTTGTTATGCCGTTGACTCTCATAACACTGCTTATTCTGGCGATTCGTTCCTTCCGCAAAACTTGATACTTAACGGGAGAAGTGTTGAGCTGATCTCCTCTGCTCCCAGACGCGCCATGGCGCGTCTCTACCCTGCACCGCCGCCCGCCGCACTGCACTAGCTGCGCCAATCCGGGAATTTACCTTGAAGACAAGCCGCGATTTCCGGTGTCCACTGTTCTTCTATGGTCATTAGCCATTCCTCGAACTTATCATCTGTAGCTAAGTGTGCAGTCTGGTATTGTAATTTAAGGAAGGCTTTTTGAGTTTGGGTCAATTTGGAGGATTGGAATTGATGTAATTGTGAAGACATAACTGGAATCGAACTTAATCAATCGTTATATCAATTGTCATCCGCCACAATGCTGATCGTAAACAGCATTTTTACGGATTTTTCAAGAACATTTGTGGAGGAGTTTACAGAATTGTTGATAGGTAAAATTTCGCAACCTGTTCAACTTAATGTTTACTGTCAAGGTCAAGGCTTTCCAATTCTCTGCCTGCACGGTCATCCGGGATCGGGGCTTTGTATGTCGGTTTTTACCGACTACCTATCTCAACGATTCCAAACCTTGTCTCCTGACTTGCGAGGATATGGTCGCAGTCGTACAGTAGAAGCGTTTGAGATGAACGACCATCTGATAGATTTAGAACGGGTACTGAATCGTTTTCAGATCAATCGTTGTTTGGTTCTTGGCTGGTCTCTAGGGGGAATTCTCGCTATGGAATTAGCGCTAAGGCTACCTGAGAGAGTGAGTGGTTTAATTTTGATCGCCACAGCCGCGCGACCTAGAGGAAACCATCCTGCGATCGCGTGGCAGGATAATCTCTATACTGGGATCGCTTCTATCTTGAATCGCGTCTCTCCAGGATGGCGGTGGAATATTGAAACCTTTGGCAAGCGATCGCTCTATCGCTATCTCATCCAAAACCATAGTGCAACGGCTTACCAGTATTTAGCACAGGAAGCCTTAGTCGCTTATCTCCAAACCTCTAAGGCGGCGACTGATGCCCTTAACCAAGCATTGAAAGCAAGATACAATAGACTGGCTGACCTAGAACAAATTCTATGTCCCTGTCTGGTATTAGCGGGAGAAGCGGATCGCCACATTACCGCTCAATCGAGTCAAGAAACGGCTCAACACCTACAAGAATCTGAGTGGCGTTGTTATCCTCATACAGCTCACCTGTTTCCGTGGGAAATTCCCAATCAGGTACTCCGTGATATTGATGATTGGATTCAACGCCACCCTCAAGTTGTTGATCTCAAGGGGTGAAAAGAACCTTAAAAAAGGGATCGGGTATATATTTCTCCCCCAGCTTCCCCAGCTTCCTCAGCTTCCCCAGCTTCCCCAGCTCCCCCAGCTTCCCAACACCTGACACGACGTTCTAGGAAAGGTTTCCACTGAACACTGGTATTTTCGCACTAACCTTGAACTCTTCTGATTCTTCATCAAAAATTGTCAGGTTAGTCGGTTTGCAGCGCATGACATTTACAGAAATCCCTTGAGCGCCTTCATTTTCTAAATCTTCAATATATCCCCCTTGAGCGGATTCGGCTTCCTGTTTGCTGGAGAATGGACCGAAATAGTAAGTGCATTGGGGATCATCTGTGACAATTTCTACCCAAAACGCCAAGCCTAAAAATTGGAGACTGTTGATCAAAACTTCTTTCATGTTCATTACCTACGTCGATGGGATGCTATGTGGTCTTGTTAATTTCCAGTTGTTTACATTTTGTTATACTACTTTACGTTTCCTTTTTCCAAGAATTTTTGCTGAGATCATCAAGATACAGGGGATTGACCCAACGCTGACGATAGGTTTCATACAACGTCATGGCGGCGGCAACAGAAGCGTTAAGGCTAGGAGTCTTGCCATACAAGGGAATCGAAACCAACACATCACAGCAGCGTTGAGTCAAGAGGCTTAGACCACTACCTTCTGAACCAATAACTAATACTATCGATCCATTTAAGTCAACGGTGTGTAGTAGTTTACCAGCGTCAGCACAAGTCCCATAAATCCAAAACCCAGCGGTTTTCAGTTCCTCCAATGCACGACTAAGATTGACCACTCTGGCAATGGGCAAGGTTTCTAATGCGCCTGCTGCTACTTTCAGCACGGTGGAAGTAACGCCTACGGCTCGTCGTTGGGGAATCACTAAACCTTGAGCGCCCAAGGCTTCCGCAGTACGAATAATAGCACCTAAATTGTGGGGATCAGTAATCCCATCACAAACGACGATCACAGGGTATTGACTGGTGGATTTGGCAGCTTTAATTAAATCCCCTAATTCTTTGTAAGAGTAAGGTGCTACTTGAGCCGCCACACCTTGATGATTAGCCCCTTGAGTAACTTGGCTGAGGCGTCGCGAATCGACTTCATCAATCACTGTACCATTGGCTTTAGCTTGCAGCAGTAATGAGTGAAAGCGGTGATCGTAGCGTAACTGCGGTAGAATCCACACCCGATTAAGCTGACGTTGATTTTCCAGGGCGGCTAGGACAGGGTGGCGTCCATAAAGTAAGTCAACATCTTCTGACAAAGTGGACTCAGATTCCGTTGGTTCTGGCGGCGACGGTTGGGGATCATAGCGACGTTTTAGAACAGGTTTATCCGGGGAGCGTTGATCCCTGGAGAATTTACCTTTAGAGGAGGGACGGCGTTGGTCACGTTGAAACTTCCCTCGCTTTGGCTTGCTAGAGGTGTTAGAGCGGCGATCTTGATTAGCCATAATTTAATTAAATAAAGTGTGCTGATGATTTAAGGGGTATCGAGTTCCAAATAAGCCAATAACTGAGTCAGGCGTTGGGGATCAGTTAGATACAGATATCCCAGTAATGTTTCTAAGCTGGTGGCTTGTTGATAGATTTTGCGATTGAGGCGTCGTGAAGTTCCGGTCGCCGCATTCCGTCCACGTCGCAATAGTGCCAATTCGGGTTCAGTGAGATAAGGTTCGAGCGATCGCAGCGTATTCGCTTGACTTTCGGCGCGGACTTGAGCCACTACTTGATCATGATAATCACATAAACGTTTAGGGGGAAGTAAATAGTGACGGCGGATATAGAGTTCATACACAGCATCTCCCAGATAAGCCAACGCCGCCGGTGAGATTTGTTGGATTTGGCATTGGGGATCGGCAGCAGTATTCAATTGCCGAAATCGGGCTTCTGTGCCAGAAAGGGCTGAGTTATTGTCTACGCTGTTTGCCGTCTCTTCCTGCTGCTCCATAAAACTCGGACGAAATGAAAGGCAGTTTAAATGCCCGCCCCTATTTTATCGTAAAAGGCTCCAGGGCAAATAACGGGAAATCCCCTGCCAGACTGTCAGGGGATGAGTGCCACAGTTTTCCTGTGTTCAATTATTTTTTGACGTTATCCAAGGCTTCATCAACCGATGGTTGAAGTGAGAGAAATTTTTCTAGACGCACTAGCTTCACTGTTTGAGTCACACGGGCATTGGTGACAATTTGCAATTTTCCCTCAGCCGTTTGAGCCTTTTTCGCTATACGCACTAAAGCGCCTAAGCCCGAACTATCCACAAAATCGATCTTTGAGAGATCCAAAATAATATTTTTCGGTCCCTCATCGACACATTTACCAATCACCTTCCCAAACGTTGGTTCTGAGAAGGCATCTAACAATCCAGTCAGACGGAAAAGTTGATAATTACTTTTGACCTCACGAGTCCCTCTTAAGCTGACTGTCAGGTTGAGTTGCTCAGGAATAACACCCTCCTAGCTGTACTTACACTAAACGATTCAACATGGGTTGGTGATTTACCAGCGATTAAGCTATTCGATAGTATAGCGAGAAGTTTACGGATCATCCACATAGAGCATGGTGGGCATGGAAATAACCCACCTTCTACCCCTTGCCTTCTACCTTCTGCAAGTAGGGGCTTCAAGTAGGGGTTTTGTGCGATCGCATGGATTCGACAAACTGATCAAACAAGTAGTCGGCATCATGAGGACCCGGACTCGCTTCTGGATGGTACTGCACCGAGAAAAATGGTAGCGTTTTATGACGCAATCCTGCCACAGTCCGGTCATTCAGGTTGAGGTGCGTAATTTCCACATCCGCCCCTAAGGACTCAGAATTAATAGCAAATCCATGGTTTTGGCTGGTAATTTCTACCCGTTGCTTTAACCCAGCCGGGTGATTTAGCCCACGATGTCCAAATTTTAGCTTAAAGGTTTCAGCACCCATGGAAAGACCTAAGATCTGGTGTCCCATGCAGATGCCAAACAGGGGTTTTTCCTGTGCTAACAAGGCTTTGGTCGTTTCAATCCCGTCCCTCACCGCCGCTGGATCACCCGGTCCGTTGGAGAGGAAAATTCCATCGGGGTTGTACTTGAGAATGTCTTCCGGGGACGTATCCGCAGGTACTACGATCACGCGACAACCATAGCTGGCTAAACGCCGCAGAATATTGCGTTTGATGCCAAAATCGATCGCCACTACCGTTAAGGGTTCACCCGCCGCCGATTCTGCCGAGGGACGAAACTCCCAATGATTATCCGTGGTTTCAGACCACTCGTAAACCGCTTTGGTGGTCACTTCCTGCACCAGATTTAACCCTGCCATATTCGGCGCGGCTTGCACTTGTTCCAGCAATTCGTCCGGATCAAGAATTTCTGTGGAAATACCGCCATTCATTGCCCCGGTTGAGCGCAGTTTGCGAGTCAGCGCCCTCGTATCAATCCCGTAAATTCCGGGAATCTTGTGTTCCTTGAGGTAATCGGGGAAAGACTGGGTTGATCGCCAATTACTGGGACGCCAACAAATGTTTCGGGCGATCGCGCCCCGGATCTGAGGATGGGTTGATTCTTCATCCTCTGGGTTAACCCCCGTGTTTCCCAGTTCGGGATAGGTGAACGTGACAATCTGACCACAGTAGCTGGGATCGGTTGCCACTTCTTGATACCCTGTCATGGCGGTGTTAAAGACAACTTCTCCAATCGCCGTACCTGAAGCGCCGAAAGACCAACCCGGGTAGGATGTTCCATCCGCTAGTACCAGAAGCGCTGGTGTAGCTGCTGAAATAGGCATAAGCAGTGTGTTGTTAATGGTTGGTTGATTTTTATTCTAAGAGTAAGATAACTCGAATACTCAACTGAGGCGCTATTATCCCATGGCAATGGAAATACTGGCGAGGATGGGTAGCAGCGATCGTGAAAATTCCCCCGACTGAATCAGTCTGGGGGAAGGAAGCTATGAGGAAATTTGAAGGGAAATAAGCATTACTAGGGCGTCGATTTCACCTGGATGGTTGAAATGTTAACCGCCTTCACCGTAATGCCACCTACACCAAACGGTTAATGAATGGATGGAGGTTACTAGAGTGTGACTTTTATAATCGTGGATTGCCCACCGCCTGAGCAAGATCAGTTGTCGTCTGCCTTCGGATCAGTAAAATTGATCTTGATTTTTTAGCCATCATGAGATAAGAGGTAAAGGCTAAATCATCCGTCATAATAAAAATAAATCGCTCAACATATTCGCGGGAATCCTCGCCCTCAACTCTCGTAGGGCGAGGAGGGATAGCGGGATGCCGGAATAATGGAGGCATCCCATTTTTTACGCTACACATAAGCCGTTATTTCTCTTAATTAACTCGACTTTGCTAGGAGCAAACTGCCCAATCCGTTTCCAGGTATAGTCACAAACAGAGATATTTTTGGTCTTTTTGGTATCGGTAAACCCGCCAACGTAACCGATGTAGATTTTTCCGGCTTTCTCTGCTCTAACCAAATCACCGATCCTTAGACCAAACGGAGTGATTGTCCCGCCCTTACGTTTCCTTTTCCCTGACTTATCCGGTACTTCAAAGTGTAATTGACGGCGGAAAAAGCCATACTCTTTTCCCCGCTTCACCGCACCAGGGCGGGTGATGATTTTAAACGGAGAGGAAGTGACGTTAACGCTACCCCTGTGGGTGTAACCGTATGAGTTAGAGCCAGTGAACGGGACATATCTGACAAAATACCCGCAAGCCAACGTCACCCCATCAACTGCATGGGTTTCCGGTTTGGCTATGGACTTGTTAATCTTGTCCTTCTCTAACCCTAGCTGGGTTCGGAGTTGGGATGTACCGTTCCCATCCTTTTGCCAACCTTCGCGGACATAGACGGGGGCGATTGTTTCCATTTGGGATATTGCCCAATTCTGACCTGTCATCACTGGGGAGAAGCCCTTGCCCGATTTGGCACGTTTGCGTTTGGTCTGATCTACATCAGCCTTGACCCGCTCATAACCAATCGCCGTCACCGGGAAGATAGCCGCTAATTCCATAACTGTCCGCAACTCCAGTTGCCGTGAGGCTTTAATGGATGGGGGAAGTTTACACTGTTTGCGGTTATCGAACTTGCATTGCCGATGGTTCCGTTGCTTGAATGGAACATCCCGGTTAATCCGCCGTCCCCGCCGTCCCCGTCGTAACATGGCACGGGTTTCCATCCGTTTCTTCACCCGTCCAAACGGGAGGATAAGGTGTAGTTGTAGCAGAGTGCATTTAGCCGACTGAACACCGACACCGGAGTAAGACTTGCCCGGATCGACTCCAACGGTAATGGGCTGCACTTCCTCAGCCGATGATGATCTGGTGAGTTGGACGTAATAGACTCCTAGGTCTGACCATTTTCCCACTGCTCTACCAACATTCACCCACCGTCTAGCCCTGGATGGTTTGGTGGGCATTAAAGGTTTTCCTTCTTTACTGACTACTGGAACACGATTCATAGATATAATCCACTCGTGTAAATGTTTACGTCTCTTAAGGCATTGATAGGGGTGTGTCCTGGAATTACCCAGTGCCTAGAGATTCCTAGACCTACATAGAGTCCGAACTAGAGAAACGTTCGGAAGTGATTATCCCCTACCAACTCATGCCCTATTCATGACTTCCTGGCAAGTTCCCTCTGCCAATCCCTAACCTCAACGAAGTAGGTTAGGGTTCATGAAGAGCTTTTTGAGCCTATGTCATCTTGCGATCGCGTCGTCATTCTGTTTATTTCTGGCACCTTAGCCTTAACCACAGGGGCTTGTAGCCGTTTGGAGTCCTCAGGGCGTATGGAGGATTCCTCGCAACCCATTGTTACCTCGACAACGCCCAGGGTTTCCCCTCAACCCTCGACACCTCCGGAATCGGCAGAAACTGAGACACAGCCAACTGCGACAGAACTTTATAAACAAGCGCTAGATGCTGCCTATAGTGCGGCGACGATTAGTCAATCGGCTCAATCGTTTGATGATTGGCAGTTAGTGATCAGCCGTTGGCAAGAGGCGATCGCGCTTTTAGAATCAGTGTCATCGTCTAGTCCCAACTATGCGATCGCGCAATCGAAAATCACTGAATATAAACGCAATCTTAACATTGCCCAACAACAAGCCACTCGTCCTCGTCTCCCTGATCCTGAACCCCTCAGTGTCGCCACCAAAACAGTTACGAAATCCCCGGATTCCTCAGACACAGATCAGGCAAATCCGGCGACATCCGAGAACCCGTTACCGGGAAATAGAGAAACTGCCAAAATCGTTAAAGCGCCAATCAAGCAGCGAATTGGTCAAACCCCCGTGATTGAAGTAACCTTTAATGGCGAACAGACCTTTAACATGGTTGTTGATACAGGGGCAAGTGGTACAGTCATTACTCAAGTCATGGCGCAGCGTCTGGGTGTAGTTCCAGAGGGTGAAATTACTGCCGATACAGCTAGTGCTAAGGGGGTTAAATTTGCCATTGGTCAAGTTAAATCTATCGCTGTCGGAGAAGCCGTTCAACAGAATATAAAAGTCGCGATTGGGGGTGTGGATTTAGAGGTAGGATTATTGGGTCAAGACTTCTATAGTCACTATGATGTGGTAATTCGAGAAAATGTTGTCGAATTTCACCACCGTTAAGAATAAACCTCTAGCTTTTGAGCTTAATCCTTGCTTCTATTATGTCCGCCTTATTGGTATAAACGTGTTACCTAGTACCCAACAGTTGAGGTAATTTTGTCAGGTCTACATTGCCACCGCTAATAATCACGCCGATTCGCTTTCCGGGTGCGGTGATTTGTCCTTCGAGTAAAGCAGCGGCGGCGAGTGTGCCTGTGGGTTCAACGACAATTTTTAGGCGTTCCCATAAGAAGGTGAGGGTGCGACGAATGGCATCTTCGGAGACAGTGATCATGTCATCGACGTAATTGAGGACTAAGGGAAAGGTAAACTGACCCAAAGATGGGGTACGAGCGCCATCAGCAATGGTATCTGGGTTATGGCATTTATGGAGGGTTTTGCTGTAAAAAGAGCGGGTAGCATCATCAGCGCGTTCGGGTTCGACGCCAATCACTCGGCAATTAGGGAATAAGGTTTTGGCGGTAATCGCACAGCCGGAGAGTAAACCACCGCCACCACAACAGACGAGTAAGATATCCAGTTGACCGATTTGTTCAATCAGTTCTTTGGCAACGGTACCTTGTCCGGCGATAATATCAGGGTGGTCGTAGGGTGGGATAATCGTCAGATGTCGTTCGGCGGCTAGTTTTTTGGCGAGTTCCTCTCGGATGGTTTCTGCTGGTTCATAGAGGATCACTTCAGCGCCATAACCACGAGTTGCCGCTAGCTTGACATCTGGGGCATTTTCTGGCATGACAATGGTTGTCGGAATGTTGAGCAATTGACAGGATAGGGCGATCGCTTGGGCGTGGTTTCCGGATGAGTAGGTGATTACACCCCTTTGTTTCTGGGCAGTTGAGAGTTGAGATAGGGCGTTAAATGCACCACGAAATTTAAAGGAACCTGTGCGTTGGAAGTTCTCACATTTGAAGAAGGCTTGAGCTTGGGTACGTTGGTTGACGGTGGTGGAGGTGAGAACGGGTGTAATATGAGCGTGGGTTCTCAAGCGCTTAACAGCGGCTTCGATGTCGGTGTAGGTAACGGGTAATGTTTTATTGTTCATTATCAATCAAGACAGCCAGTTGAGTAAATCCTCACGGGTATTAAAATCCCACAGTGCTTCTCCTAAACGTTCTAAATCTGGGGGCGTCAAGGCTTTAATTGATGCGATCGCGTCAGCAGGTATTTCTCCAAAACGACGCTCAATCTGTCGCAATAGTAAAGCTCTTTCGCCTTTTGTGATTCCCTCTATTATTCCCTCTTCTATTCCTTCCCTTTTGGCTAGACTCAATTCCCCTCGCCTGTCCTCCAATAATATTTCTTCTTTTTGGATTTCTTCCAACTCTTCAACACTCAAACTAGCTTGATTCGCTATAGTTAGGGCTTTTTCAATTTGGGGTACTTCTCTCAGGTTTTCAGGAATGATTTCTAAGTTAGACGTTTCTTTGATAAAGTAGATCCACTTATCGATTACTGTCTCCAACTCTTCCAGCTTCTTCGTGAATTTTGGGAGTTCCACAAACACTAGCTTTAACTCATGCTCCTGATAGGCAAAGTGTTCGACGGCTTCTTGAAAGTAAAAACAGTTAATTACTTTTTCCGTTGATGAGAATAATTTAAAGTCAGTGATGGTTAAAGCAATGACCGGATTTAGATAAGAATATCCCTGTCCCGACTTGACCTGATTGGTGTAGGTTTTACACAAGTTATAAATGACTCGTTTTTGAAAGGCTTCAACATTCCAAAGTTGCATTTCAATAATTACAGTTGTTTGATCGGCTAATACTGCCTTAACATCCAGATAACTATCTTTTAAATCGACCACATTGCCAGGATTATAGGGTTCGATAATTTCTAAGTCCTGGATGACGTAATTACCGCAGTATATCATGGCATTGAGGAAGGAAATTAGAATGTCCTTACTCTCGTTTGAGCCAAAGATTTTCTTGAACGCAAAGTCAGTTTTTGGACTGATGAATCTCATCGGTTTAGCCCGGTTTTGCTGAGTTGTTTGTTAAGGTCTTTATTTTGAGGATAACTCAATTCATGGGAATTGACTGGTTTTGGATGGGTTGAGTCCTACTTTATTTCTAATGATCTCTAATTTTTGGGGGAGTAAGGCGTTGTTCTATAGCGTTTTTCAATTGGGTGAGGTACAATAACAGCAGTGTGTAAACCAGTTGATAAAATCTTGTTCTGTCACCTGACTATAAGCTTGAACTAGGGCTTCTTCTAAAGCTTGATAAGTTCTAGCTCCCCAAGAGCGAAGACACGATTTTACTTTTGACCAAAAATTTTCAATTGGGGAAAAATCGGGGGAGTAGGGCGGTAGATATATAATCTCTGCTCCCGCTTCTCGAACCGCTTTGGCGATAGCTTCTCCTTTATGAGTGCTATAGTTATCTAACCAGACAACTGCTCCTTCCCAAAGTTCTGGAACAAGTTTTTGAATGATAAAGGCTTCAAACGTTAAACCGTCAATTCCCCCGACTAAGTTGATTGAAGTCACAACTTTTTTAAGAGATATAGCTCCAATAACTGAAACATTTTGACCCCGCTTGTTGGGCTTACTTCCTCTAGCTCTGTTTAAGCAGCTTCTGAATGAAACTGAGGGCTACTGAAAACTTGTTCGCAAGCTGGCGCTGTGAGATAGGAGTGCTTTCGTAAGTCTCCAGGATTTTTTGACGAAAAATGGTCGAATAAGCTTTCATCGCTTGAGTTTTTACCAACTCTATGACTGTACCTCACCCAATTGAAAATTGCTATAGTGGCTTGAGCGAAAGGTGAGTAATGGTCTTTTGCCCTCTGCCTTTTTTTTGCTTAGTTTTCTGTTTTAGGCTTAAGCGTAACAATCATTTCAAAACTATGAGTAGAGGGGTTGTCTTGAGTCACGGTTCCGCCGATCCCTTGCACGGAATTTAGAATAGCTAAAGCGGTTTGAGTATCAGGGTCAGGTTCGGGTGTGTCTGGGGTGGTATTTTCGAGAAAATCATTCACCACTGTCATGGTTTTATCCATATCTAAATAAAAGTAACCGCTGTTAGATTCAGGTAAAGCTTCCGTTACCGTAATAAACGACTCACTTTGATCCAGAGACGGTTCAGGATTCGCCAGCATTTTTTCTACTATTGGTTCGCCAATGGCGATAAACAGTGAGTTCTGGTTTAGCCAACCATGTCCTAACCAGGTTCCTTGTCCTGGAATTGCCCATTTGGTAACCGATTCTCCTTGAACGGTTGTGGGTGAAACTTGAATAGTATTCTGTTGGGCGAGGGTATCGAGTTGAGTTAACGTAGCTTGGGCGGTGGCGCGATCGCTGGTTTGAAAGACGATTACTCCGCCAAAGCCGATGGGGGCGAGTATCCCTTCCCTGGAGGGAATCACGCCGATGGCAAATTCCCCATCCATCCAGCCAAAGATATCCTGATCCACGTCTAAATTAATGCTATTGGCGGCACTTCTGAGGCTGTTGAGTCCTTGCTGTAATTGGGGATCGGTTTGGGCGGATTGGCTCATTATTTCCCATCCCTGACTAATTCCATTTCCGGTTAACAGCATCATCGTTGAAGCGGGAAATTGACTGATAATTTGACCGGGATTGGGCTGAAATTCGACTTGAATATCCGAGGGTTCAACATTGGCGATCGTTTTCAGCCGGATTCCTACGTCATCAATTCCTACCCCCATTTTGACTGACTTAAACGTTTGCAATTGTTCTAAGGTAGCAGGTGGTAAGGGAGCAACTCCTGGATTATTAGCAACCATCTCTTGCACAAAAGCAGTATAGTCAGGGATATAAAACTTAGCAACGGGGTTGAGCAGATCCATATCCTGGGAGAATAGTTTGGCAATATTCCCTTCGCTAGCCAGAGACGGTTCTCCCTTATAGCTATCAATCGCTAATTGTACAGGTTTCAAGTCTTCGGATATGACCAAATGCTGTCTCAAAACTGCTGAATAGAAGGTTTGCCCCTCGTCGATTGTCTCCACAATCGTAAACCCGTTATAGTCAATCTCATCAGTTCTTCCCAGTTTTTCCTCAGTTTTCAACTGGTTAGCAAACTTTAACAGACTGAACTTATTTTTAATCGTAACAACTGTCAACAGATTGGAGTCCTCTACTGCTTCAGCCGAAGTAGTTGGTAAAACCGCGACCATTACATTCCCCAACCACGGTTTTAAATCTTCCTCGTAACTAATTTGGGAATCCTTAAAGGTTTCTGCTTGTAAATTTTCCAGACTCTGATTCACTAACGTTTGCAGTTCGGGCGTACCAAACTTCTGCAACTTCATCCAGGATTGAGGGTCAGTGGAAATAAAGCCCGCCATCACCGCTTCATCGGGAATAACTTTAGCACTGGCGGCTGGGGTGTCGGCGACTCCCCAGAATCCTTTGGCGTAGAGATAGGCTGCGCCACCCCCTACCAAGACTAGAGTTGTGCCAATTTCCAGAAACTTTTTAAAGGACATTTCAAATGTCTCCTAACTTGAATAAATGTTTTCAATAAACCTGCGTTTCATTATTTATCACCCTAAATACTAGAATGTCCGACTACTTACTGTTCCCTGTTCCCTGATTTAATTTTGTCCAACTACTTATATTTCATGTTAGCAGGATTTATAACAAAACAGGCTTACTGTAAATAGGACTATAGCTTGACACGATCTGAACAGAGGGTTGAGTAAGCCGCAGGGTGAGGGCTAGCCGAACTTGACCACTGGTATTGCGAATCGAACGATGCATGAGTTGGTCGGTAAATAAAACAAATTGTCCAGGACGCAAAACCACAGGAACGGCTTGCTGTTCTAAGTCTTCTGGCAAATTAAACAAGCGATTGCCACTAAATGGGTCTTTCATTTTCACAGAGACATCCGGAGTGAGTTGAAAATTAGGGATATACTCAAACCCATTCCGTTCATTAACCTCGGTTAGTGCAATGTAGACATTGATCGTTTTCCCTTCGCCTTGAAGCAGATTGGGATAGGAGTCTTGATGCCAAAATGGAATCAGTTGTTGCGAGGGATAATTAACCCAAATTTCTGAACGCCACAAGACTATCGATTCACCCAAATACTCGTTCAATTTCTGTCGTAAATTTTTATCCTGGCAGATCGCCCAAACAGCGTCTGAATCAAGATGCCTTTCCATATAAAACTCTTTTTTGCGAAGTTGATTAAAAAGTAGAACCATCCCTCCAATTTTGAGTTTAATTAAAAGATCAATAAAATGATAAAATTGATTTTTTAGCGGGGGGTTAGGCAATACAGTTTTAACAATAGCTTGGGTAAGGGAACCGAGTTCAGGGGGACTCAATGCCAGCGAATAGGGTTCCAAAAGTCCAACAGTCGTCTCAGGTTTGGCGGGTGCTTTCGGATTGTATTGATGACAGCCTGTCCACAAGCCACTCTGTTCCCACAACTGTTGACCGAGTTCAGTATCTTTTGCTAGATCAGGAAGTTCGATTTCGTTCTGCTGATAATCAAAAAACTTACCCATTACCGCTGCAAAATCAGGAGATGTTGCACAATTCAGCAACCCAGAAGCACTTTCTTGGGGTGAAATACCGATGCCTAAATACTTGCTTAAGCGATGCCCTAAGGTTATATTAGATTGCACAAATCCGGGATGAATCGCGTTAACAGTTACGTTGGTATTCTCTAAGCGCCGTGACAGTTCTTGAGTCAGTATCAATAAGCATAATTTTGATACGGCATACAGTTCTATAAAATTAAACGGTGTCTTCTTGACAAAACGCTCCCATTTGATAGAAGTGGGGCGTAATGCTAAGTCCGAGGCAACCATGAAAATTCGACTTGGAGCTGAATTTTGGAGGGTTTCCAGTAACAAATTTGTCAGTAGAAAGTGACCCAGATAGTTAATTCCCCAAATGAGTTCAAATCCTTCTTTAGTTCTGCCTCTGGCATTGAAAACACCCGCATTATTTACTAATAAATGCAGTGGGAGCTGTCTATCCTGAAACAGTTCCACAAATGTACGAACTGAATCCAGGGAGGCTAAATCGAGTGGCAAAAACTCAACCTGGGAATTTCCGGTGGAGGAGCGAATATAATTGACAGATTTCTCTGCTTTGCTTGCACAGCGACAGGCGATGAATACATGATGACCGAATTGGGCGAGACCCACAGCAGTCATCAAACCGACACCTGAGTTACCACCTGTGACAATGCAGACCTGCTGAGGCTGACACTGATTCATACGTTCTCATTTTTTATTGATAGTAGCGCAATCTTTGTGTAATACCCAATCCGCCTTGAGAACCCAGTTGATCCCTTAGCCGATGAAAGCCTATTGCCTGTTGCCTTGTTCCTACTTATAAAGGGGGTGGTTAACCCGGATTGGGTATAAAAGCTAGGTCAGGGTGAACTTTTAAGCTGTTCGGCATTTAAATAGGGTATAATCAAAATAGGAAATCCGAAAAAATAAAAAAACATGCCAGCTAAAAATTATCTGAAACCCGAGCAAAAAGAAAAACTCCAAATTACTCTGAAAACAGAGAGCAATGCAGATATTAGAGAAAGAATCCTAATACTATTGTTGCTGAATGATGGAAAAACACAACAAGAAATTGCCGAGTTTATTGGTTGCTCACAAAACAAAGTATGTTATTGGTGCGTTCATGGAGACCCAGATGATTTGGAAAGTCTCAGAGATAAAAGAATGTCAGGGAACCATCAAAAATCCACAGATAAATATATTGATATTTTACTGGAAACAATTGAAAAAAGTCCCGAAGAGTTTGGATATGAATTTGGTCGATGGACAACTCAAAGATTGGCTAAGTATTTAGAGGAAAAAACAGGAATTCATTTAAGTGGTTCACAGGTTCGGAGGATATTACAGAGAAAAAAGTACGCTTACCTTTGGACAAAGTATAGCTTAGAAGCGAAGAGAAACGCCAAAAAAAGAGAAGCGTTTAAAGAAAAAATAGAGGCATATATAAAAATAGAAAAAGAGAGTCCAGAACGTCTCCAGGTATGGTTTTGGGATGAAAGTGAATTTAGTTTAAGGGTAATTAGAAGAAAAGATTGGTGTAAAAAAGGAAAGCGGAAACGAGTTAGAGGAGACCGAAGAAAGGGAAGGGTTGACCCTGAGCGAAGTCGAAGGGTCAATGTCATGGGGTGTATGCGTCATTCAGATAAGAAGAGATTTGTCGAATTTCTAGATACAAGCAATTCAAACAACTTTTACAAAGTTTTAAAAAGCTTCTATGAAGAGGTAATCAATGAATGGGTAGAAGCCGGAAATAAAAGAGAAGACTTTACCGAAAAGGGAGCCAAAATTGTTATTATATTAGACAACGCCAGCTTTCACAAAAAAGAAGAGTACATTGATAAAATTGAAGCTGAAATGCCAAATATTCATCTTGAATATTTGCCCGAGTATAGTCCAGATTATAACTTAATTGAATTAGTCTGGCATTCAGCTAAAGAATATATTGCCAATCGGCTTTTTGAATCCATTGAAGAGTTAGAGTCTTTATTGCATCAACTTTTAAATGAAGACAAGCTAGTTATTAATTGGGGACGCAAACTGAAAAATAAGGGTAATGCTCTTATCACAGTTTAAATGCATAACAGCTTATGTCGATGAATAGGGCGCACGTCTGTGAGAAAAGGGCAAAGGGCGCACGTCGGTGCGCCCCTACGAATTATTTAAGAGATGCATAAATGAATGACTATGAGTAAAACCTATTCTCACCTAAACAAAACACTTAAGGGTTGGCTGAAGCGCCCCCGTTCTTTTATTGCTTTGATTCTGGGTGCTTTTTTCCTAACCCTATCTTTACAATCACCCAAGTTGCCAGCAACGGCGGCTTATCCTCCGTTGGGTATGGGGAATCAGACGGAGGAAATTGTCGAGAACCGGGCGGAAACATTAGGACTCCCCATGGAACCTCTCTACAGCCAAACGGTTGAACCATCAGATTTAGTTGAACAGGGGAAACTTTATTATCAAGCTGGACAATTTGACCAAGCAGCAAGAGTATGGCAAGAAGCAGCCGAGACGTATGCCGCAGAAGGGTTTATCCTGAAACAAGCCCAGGCGCTGAATTACCTGGCGTTGGCGTATAAAGAGTTAGGAAATACGGAATCTGCCCAAAGCGCGATCGCACAAAGTTTAAAGCTGTTACAATCTCAACCGGATACTGATAACAATACCCGCTTACTCCTTGCCCAAGCCTTGAATACTCAAGGCAATATTCACCTGCTGCAAGGACAAAGCCAAACCGCGTTAGATACCTGGAAACAATCCGCCTCCATTTATGAACAGGCAGATGACAAAACCGGACAATTAATCAGTCAAATTAACCAAGCCCAAGCCTTACAAGCCTTAGGGAAATATCGACGGGCAAAGTCTCTCTTAGAAAAATTGGTAAGTGAGTTACAATCTGAACCCAATAGTCTCCTGAAAGCCAAGGGATTGAGAAGTTTAGGTGTAGCATTACAAACCCTGGGTCAACTGCGCCAGTCGAAAGCTGCGTTAGAAGCCAGTTGGCAAATTAGTCAACAGTTAAACTCACCCCAAGATACCAGTGAGGCACTGTTTAGCATTGGCAATGTCGCCCGAGATTTACAAGAATATGCCGTGGCTTGGACGTACTATCAACAAGCCGCAGAATTAACGCCTGATCCCTTAACTCAACTCGAAGCGCAATTGAATCAATTGCGGATGTTAATCGAGTTACAACGCTGGGATGTCGCCCAAGAATTCATCCCTATTGTCACCCCTAAAGTTAACCAACTGTCTGCCTCGCGTCCGGCAATTTATGCCCAAATTAATCTGGCAGAGAGTTTGATGGAATACGATGAAGCCGGGATGTCAGACTCCTTGGCAGTGGATACATCAAAACTCTTGGCGAAAGCCGTTAACCAAGCCCGAAAAATTAATGATCCTAGAGCCGAAGCTTATGCCCTCTATCAATTGGCTAAACTGTATCAGGCGAATGGAACATTAGACGATAGCAAAACCCTCTCCCAACAAGCACTAAAACTCGCTCAAGAAATTAACGCCGACGATATAGCGGCACGGGCGGGGGGACAATTGGGTGAAATTCTGCAAAAACAAGGCAAAACCAGCGAAGCCCTCGCCGCTTATAAAATTGCCTTTGATAATATCCAATCCCTACGCAGTGATTTAGTGGCGATTAGTTCCGATGTGCAGTTCGATTTTAAAGAAGGGATTGAACCCCTCTATCGCCAACTTGTCAGCTTACTTTTAACAGAAGGGGATAATCAAGCCAACTTGCAACAAGCCCGTGAGGTGATGGAAGCGTTGCAATTAGCCGAACTGGATAACTTTTTCCAAGATGCCTGTTTAGATACTAATCCGGTTGCTTTAGAAGAAATTGATACCCAAGCAGCGGTGATTTATCCAATTATATTACCCGATCGCCTGGAAGTTATCCTCTCGATTCCCAATCAACCCCTCACCCACTACGCCACTCAACTCACCCAAGCTGAAGTGGAAGCAACCCTGACACAACTGTATTCCGGACTGTCTCCCGGCTATCCCAGAAACGAACGGTTAAAACTCTCTCAACAGGTGTATAACTGGTTAATCCAACCCGCTGAAGCGGCGATGACTAGCCAAGATATCCAGACGTTGGTGTTTGTCCCTGATGGCTTTCTCCGCAACTTACCCATGGCGGTACTCTATGATGGACAACAGTATGTCCTAGAAAAATATCGGGTTGTCTTTAGTCCCGGATTACAACTGTTTCCCCAAGGACTTCCCCAAGAAGAACTGAGTTTATTAGCTGCTGGATTAACCGAAGCTCGTCAAGGGTTTAATCCCTTACCAGGAGTTGATGAAGAGATAGCACAAGTATCGCAACAAGTCAACTCTAAAGTGCTATTCAATGAAACCTTTACCTTTGCTACATTTAAAGAACTGATTAACAACGAATCCTTCCCTATCGTTCACTTGGCGACTCACGGTCAATTCAGTTCTAATCCTGAAGAAACCTTTCTGCTCACCTGGAGCGATCGCATTTCCATTGAAGACTTCGACCTAATCTTTCAAAAACGGCGGTTAGGGCTACTGAAACCGATTGAACTATTAGTCATGAGTGCCTGTCAAACCGCAGCCGGAGATAATCGCGCTACATTAGGTTTAGCAGGATTTGCCCTGCGATCGGGTGCCAAAAGTACAATCGCCAGTCTCTGGTCAGTGAGTGATGAATCCACCTCGATTATGATGCAGGAATTTTATCATCAACTAACGGATCTGAAGGTAAGCAAAGCTGAAGCATTGCGACAAGCACAGCTTAGTCTTCTCAAAGAACCCTTATACCAACATCCCTATTTTTGGGCATCGTTCGTTCTGATCGGTAATTGGCTATAGGCTACAAGCATTCAAGGAAAGTTGACCATGACTCCAGCAATCTGCCAAACTCTCTTATCCGCTACAGTAACCGGGACAATTTTCTTATTAACAGCCAATGCTGCTTTAGCACGTTTTGTCCCCTTAGAGTCGGAACATCCCATCAACAATAACCTGATCAGTGTAGACTTCAGTCTTCCCGACGATAATGTTCCGAAAAGCCCTGTTGGTGGGGGTGTGCGAGGTCAGGTGCAGTTTGGTCTTCCCCAAGATTCCGCACCTCGTAGTGGTGTCGCTGGGGGCGTCAGAGGAAATGTGCAGTTTGCTTTACCTGGTGGTTCCGCACCCCGTAGTGGTGTAGCAGGTGGAACTAGAGGAGATGTGCAATTTAGTTTACCTGGTGGTTCCGCACCCCGTAGTGGTGTAGCAGGTGGAACTAGAGGAGATGTGAAATTTAGCTTACCCGGTGGTTCTGCACCCCGTAGTGGTGTAGCAGGTGGAACTAGAGGAGATGTGCAATTTAGCTTACCCGGTGGTTCCGCACCCCGTAGTGGTGTGGCGGGTGGAACTAGAGGAGATGTGGAATTTAGCTTACCCGGTGGTTCTGCACCTCGTAGTGGTGTGGCGGGTGGAACTAGAGGGGATGTGGAATTTAGCTTACCCGGTGGTTCTGCACCTCGTAGTGGTGTGGCGGGTGGAACTAGAGGGGATGTGGAATTTAGTTTACCTGGTGGTTCTGCACCTCGTAGTGGTGTGGCGGGTGGAACTAGAGGGGATGTGGAATTTAGTTTACCGGCTGATGGGAAAAACCCCTATACCAGCGCTGGTGGAGGTATCCGAGGTGATGTTGAACTATTTCTCCCCAGTGAAGATTCAGTTCCCCCAACCCCAGTGGATGTAGAAACATTAGAAGAAAATCCGGTCAGTGATATTCCTGCACTTACCGCATTAGTTCCGCCGACGAAACATGGACGCACGGTGTCACCTCGTCCCACAATCTATGTTTATTTGCCTCCAATTGGCGCACGGAAGGTCTTTTTTAGTATCCAAGATGAAGCAGGGAATTCTCATTACCACACCATCCTCAATGTCTCTCCCCAAGGTGGAGTCATAGCAATTACCCTACCGCCAGACACACCGGAATTGGAAATCGATAAGAATTATTTGTGGTATTTTGCTCCCATTGAACCCGGTGGAATTCTGAGACCCGATAATTATGCCGTGACAGGATGGATAAAGCGGGTTGAAAATACGGTCAATGAGCAAGAGTTTGTCGAATCTCCCGTGAAGCTGGCAACTAAGTATGCCGAGGCAGGGATCTGGTATGATACGTTGCAGGTTTTAGTTGAGGCTCAACAATCTGAACCGACGAATGAAACCTATCGTACAGAATGGCACGATTTATTAGAACAAGTTGACCTAGAAGCGATCGCATCTCAACCTTTTGTTTTCTAGAAGGCAGGAGGCTTTGTTTGTAGTAAGCACTTTAGTGCTTTAACGCATAGCTGGAGAGGGCTAAAGCCCTTACTACGAACCCAAGCTAATCCACCAATTAAGGTGTGCCACGACACTACTTATTGGAAGGGTAAAAAAACATGATCATGGTTGAGACAGATATAACATGGGTGACGACTCATTAACCAAGACTGAAAATCAAGCCCTTGAACAAAGCGAGGGGTCAACAATTGAGATGAACCCTGACATGTCTCTACAGGCATTATTGAAACGCTGGCAAGGGGTTTTGCTGATTACGCCTTGTGTGGCAGGTTTTATTATTGCGGGCAGTTATCTGGGTATTTTTCGGGTTTTAGAATGGTTGATTTTAGATCAATTCTTTCTCCTGCGTCCCCAAGAACCCGTTGATGAGCGAATTGCGATCGTCACGATTGATGAAGAAGATATTGATTATGTGGTGCAGTGGCCCATGGCGGATAAAGTCATGGCAAAACTGCTCCGAAATATCAAAGCCAAAAACCCTAACGCGATCGGGTTAGATATTTATCGAGATTTACCCGTAGAACCGGGACATGAAGAACGGGTTGAGGTGTTTAAAACTACCCCAAACCTAATTGGAATTAACAAAATTGCTGGAGATACTATCGATCCGCCACCGACGTTAGCCGACAAAGATCAAGTGGCGGCTAATGATATGTTCCTGGATAACGATGGCAAAATTCGCCGCGCTCTTGTCCTCGGTGAAGCTGAGAGTGGTTTAATGCAAGGCTTTGGCGTAAAACTGGCGTTAGATTATTTAGCCGACCAAGACATTGAATTAGAAGCGCTCAATCCTGAAAAACAAATCTTCGGCTTAGGTGAAACTACCTTTATTCCCCTGAGTAAAAATGATGGATTCTACAAAGAATCGGATTTAGGTTGGTATCAAATCCTCGTAAATTATCGCGGCGGACTGGATCGCTTTCCGAATATTTCCATGACCGATGTCTTGGAGAACCGCATCCCCGAAAACTTTTTCCGCGATCGCATCGTTTTTATTGGGGCAAAAGCGCCCAGTCTTAATGATAACTATCTTACCCCTTATAATAGCAATCTAGCTGTCCCCACGGATTTAATGCCCGGTGTAGTCATCCACGCTAATATCACCAGTCAGATCCTCAACGCCGCTGTATCAGGGCGTCCCATGTTACGGGCAACGACGAAACCCATACATTGGCTACTGATTGTTGTTTGGTCAGGATACAGTGCCACACTTGGCTCATTCTATATCCGTAGACGCTGGATGACTCTTTTGGGGTTATTAATTGCGGTAGGAATTATTATCGTCAGTTCCTATTCTGCCTTTCTCTACGGTTGGTTAGTTCCTGTCTTTACCCCTTTATTAGCTGTAGTTGTTGCAGCGACGTTGAGCGTCGGTCAGGTTTTGTGGCAAAATCTGATGATTTCCTATCAAAAATTAGAAGATTATGCCCGTAACTTAGAAGACAAAGTGAAAGAACGCACCGCTGAACTCGCCCACGCCAATCAGGAAATTAGTCAACTCAACCAAAAACTCAAAGCCGAAAATCTGCGGATGAGTGCCGAACTTGACGTCGCCCGTCAATTGCAATATATGATTCTGCCCACGTCTGATGAATTAGAAGCCATTGAAGGATTAGATCTGGCTGGGTTTATGGAACCGGCTGACGAAGTTGGTGGTGATTACTACGACATCCTCTGCACAGATAATGTAGTCACCATTGGTATTGGCGATGTAACCGGACATGGGTTAGAAAGTGGTATTTTAATGATGATGACCCAAACCGTTGTTCGTACCCTAGATGAAATTCGGGAACGTGATGCGGTGAAGTTTCTTGATGCGCTAAACCGCACCCTTTACAAAAATGTGCAACGGATGAACTCGGATCGTAACTTAACTTTAGCCATTCTTAATTATGTTGATGGCAAAGTTAGTATTAGTGGTCAACATGAAGAATCTATCGTGGTACGGGCTGGGGGCATTATTGAGCGAATTGATACCATGGATTTGGGATTTCCGATCGCCTTAGATGATGACATTGCTGATTTTATTGATCAGGCGTCAATTGAATTACACCCTGGTGACAGCATTGTCCTCTACACAGACGGTATTCCTGAAGCTGAAAATATGGAGAATGAACAATATGGTTTAGAACGATTGTGCGATGTGATTAGTCAAAACTGGGATAAATCCGCCAACGCTATTAAAGATGCGATTATTGATAATCTGCGGCACTTTATTGGTAAGCAAAAAGTTTTTGATGATATTACGTTAGTCGTACTTAAGCAAGAGGTTTAGGGGCTTAAATATAATGTAATTTATGATATAGCAGTAGACACATCGATTAGGACTTTCGGCACCATTGTAGAGACGCGCCATGGCGCGTCTCTACATAAATGATGTGTCCTAACAGCTATGCGGTACATTGTCGATCCCCCTAAATCCCATAAGCCAAAAAAGCGAAGCATCCTCTGGCTTCCCCCATGGAACAAAAAGCGAAGCATCCTTTGGTCTCCCCCTTTTGAAGGGGGACGGAAGGGGGATCAAATAGGGGGACGGGAGGGGGATCTGAAGGGGGACTTTGATCTACTGTACTTTATTACAGCGCTTTGCGCTGTATTATATTTTATACAACTGATTAATCATTTCTGACGAAACATTTGTAGCTGAACTATCAAATAAAATTCTTCCCATTTTTAATCCAATAAGGCGATGATAATACCTCAGGGCAAAATCAACCGAATGTAGGCTAGTAACCAAAGTCTTACCGCCCTGTTCACTCATTTGACATAGCAACTCTATTACCTCTCGACTCAACTCCGGATCAAGACTAGAAATCGGTTCATCGGCTAAAATCACTAAGGGATTTTGGATGAGAACTCGCGCTAATGCCACTCGCTGCTGTTGTCCCCCTGAAAGTTGATCAGTGCGGGTATAAAGTTTATCCGGAATTCCCACTTGAGTTAACGCCTGATGCGCTGTTTCTACCTCTAACGGAAACAATAGCGATAAAGCAGCTTTAAACAATGACCACCGTCCTAAATGTCCAGCATTAACATTGTGAATCACTCGCAAATTATCCACTAAATGAAACTGCTGATAGACTGTACCAATTTGCCGTTGCACTTGGCGTAATCTCTGAGTTGAAATTTGGGAAAGATTGTACCCTAATGCCCAAATTTCTCCTTGGCTGGGTTGCAATGTCCCATTCAACAAACGCAATAGGGTGCTTTTTCCCGCCCCACTTGACCCGACTAATGCCACCCGTTCCCCAGGGTAAAGCGTGAGATTAATCTCCGTTAGGGCAGTTAAGCGACCAAATTGCTGAGTTACACCGTTTAGCTGAAAAATTGGCGACGAATCGCTCATTTAATTTTGCCAATTTGACGACCGACTTTTTCAATTTGAGCGTAATTGGAATTTTCTGTGGAAATAAATTTATCAGCACCAAATAAGTCTAAAATTTCTTGGTGTTCGGGGTTATTCGGGTCAAGCTTGAGTAAGGCGGCTTGCACTTTCTGGGAAAAATCTTCGCCATAGCGTGACTTTACATCGGGATGAATCACCCAATGATAATCATAATAGGTTGGCGTTTCCCAAATCACATCCACTTTATTTAAATCCACGTCTCCAGCTTCCACGCGGCTTTTCCAAACTTGAGAATTTAATGCCCCCGCCTGATAACTCCCGGCTTCAACCAGTTGAATTGTGGTATCATGGGAACCGGAAAAACCGACCTCTCCCTGGAAATTATCTGGTGTCACCCCAGCTTGTTCCAGAAAATACTGAGGCATTAACCGCCCTGATGTGGAGGATTCACTGCCAAAGGTAAAGGTTGATCCTTTTAATTTGGATAATTCTTGGATATCCTGAATCGGTTGCAGTCCACTATTTTTATTAGCAATAAATACACTGGTAAATTCAGCATCAATATCCCGTTGGGCGATCGCCTCTGCGCCTTCAACTTGCGATCGCGCCTGTACGCCAGTTAAGCCACCAAACCAGACGAGATCCAGATCTCCCACTCGAAACGCTGTCACCGCCGCCGCATAGTCGGTTACAGGTTTATATTCGACGGGTACACCTAACTCCGTTTCCAGGTAATTCGCTAACTTGTCATACAGCCGTTGCAACTTTTCCGGATCTTGATCGGGAATCGCCCCAGCGATTAACGGTTCAACGGTTGTCTCATCCCCCGTAGAGGAGGCGGAGTCAGACGCTGGGGAACAAGCCACTAGCGGAGATAGCAGGAACAGCAGTATCCCCGATACTAAAACGTTTTTTAACGATGCCATTTGCTGAATCTATAAAATTTTTACCCAAAAAAATTGTAACAGCAGGAGTGTCGGGGTAGGGTGTACGGTGTGCGATCGCGCTTTCGATGCTGGTAGATTTGGTTTGTAGTAAGGGAACCTTAGCCCTTAATTGTACGGGTTTCTTGTGCATAATGCTAATCCATTTTGCTTAGGTGTGCCACGCCACGACTGGCGTAACCCAGCTAAAATTGTGGAATAGATTTTACCGTTAAATCGGGCGCACGTCGGTGATTGGTATTAACTTAAGGCTGAAACCCTTACTTAATAAGAGATCCCCCCTAGCCCCCCTTTTTGATCCCCCTTCCGTCCCCCTTCAAAAGGGGGAGACCAAAGGATGCTTCGCTTCTTTTGCACGGGGGAGACCAAAAGAAACAGTTGTGTAGAAGGAGCAGCAAAAAATATTTTTTCTGCCATGGAATCCAGAAACATTTTTGTTTCTGAACTTTTTGCTACATCAATACCATCAACATGACAAATTAATAAATTTATTTCTTCTTCGTTAAGTCTGTATTCGGATATAAATATCCAATTATTGGATTTCATGTATTCTGCTACTTTAGTTGAAATAGGTTCAATCTCTTGGCGTATTTGGGAATACTCTTTAAGTAGCTCTTCAAGTTGTTTTTTCATCCGATTATTTAATGATTCTGCTATAGACGTAACCTCTCTTGTTAGTTTATGTTTTTCGATGGTCTGTGACGTTTTACGATCAACCGATTGTAATTTTTTAAAAAATTGTTCAATTTGCTCTATTTCTTGACCGAAAAAATTTCCTTCTTTATAAGCAATTATTTGTGTGTCAATATATTCCAAATAGTCAATAAACTCTTGTAATTTTCTAATCTCTTGATTTATTTCTTCAAGTTTTTGCATTGCTAAAAACAATACATTGCCTTTAAAATGGCTAGAGTTATTATCAAATTGTAACATCTCTTGAATATAACCATTTTTGCAACAGAAAAAATCAATGGCTACAGTTTTACTGTTATCCCAAATATCAATCATAGCCAAAGTTCTCTTCGGAGAGTCTTCGCGAATATTGAAGCCATTGAGTAGATTTTGCACAAAAGGTTTTCTTTCTGGATTAGTGGAACAGTGAAGGAGAGTAAAAATCAATTGCAATAGTGTACTCTTGCCACCACCATTTAGACTACCCAAAGGAAAAATTCTGGGAACAAAATCTTTTTCAAAGGTAATATCAACATCCTTTAAAACCCGGAAATCAGGAACTCGAATTCGTTGCAGGTGCATAAAACACTCCTAATCTTGACTTGATATCCCCGTTGGCTTCACAAGTGTTATTTTACTTTACCTACGCAAGATGAATAGAAACCGTAGGGGCGCACCGACGTGCGCCCGATTCAACCGATTTCAGTAGTGGCGTGGCACATCTTAGCAAGATGGATTAGCCTGATGCCCATGAAAGAAATTAGGGGCTGAAGCCCCTACTACGAACCCAACTAATCCCAAATTTTAGCTGGTGGGCAATGCCCACCCTACGGTGTATCACGGGTTTTAGAATAATGTGTTGGATTTCGCGATCGCTCCTGACCTACTTGAGCGTTTTGGGCTATCCTAGACTGGCTCCCCAGTAGTCTGCCGCGAGTTCAGTAGACGGCGCTAGTCCGCAGGTTGACGCGGACATGATAGAAGTCCAGAAAAATCCAGAGGCTACAATTACAACCATGTAATGATCTTAGTGGTCATTCCTCTTTTGCCCACCGTCCGCCTTCTTCACTCACGTCGCCCACTTCTGGATTCATGAAGCCCTTACATTGCTCTCACGGTCACGAAAATCCCCCGAATAGTCGCTTTTGTCTCCACTGTGGTGAGAAACTGGAGCAAGCAGAAAATGGCAATAGGGAGTCGGGACTGGCTTTGGCGGGACGCTATCGGATTGTGCGGGAATTGGGACATGGCGGATTTGGACGCACCTATTTAGCCCAAGACTTGAATCGCTTCGGTGAAGCTTGTGTATTAAAGGAATTCGCCCCACAAGTGCAAGGCACCTTTGCCTTACAGAAAGCCTCAGAACTGTTTGAACGGGAAGCTGGAGTTCTCTATAAGCTGAAACATCCCCAAATTCCGGAGTTCCGAGAACTGCTGCGGGTGAAGAAGCAGGGAGAAGGACGCCTATTTTTAATTCAGGACTATATTGCTGGACAAACCTGTCGGGCTATCTTAGAGGCACGTCGGAATCAGGGATTACGGTTTAACGAAACCGAAATTCTCAAATTATTACGCCAAATTCTCCCCGTTTTGGACTATATCCACTCCCTCGGCGTGATTCATCGAGATATTTCTCCGGAGAATATTATCATCCGTCAACAGGATGGATTGCCTGTACTGATTGACTTTGGTGGAGTGAAGCAAGTCGCGGCTACGGTAGCCTCTCAGGTGATGGCATCATCCCCCGCCACAGCCACGCGCTTGGGTAAAGTGGGTTATGCCCCCCACGAACAAATGCAAGGGGGGATTGTTTCTGCCAGTAGCGATTTGTACGCTTTAGGGGCAACAGTTTTGGTGTTACTCACCGGGAAAGAACCCTCTGAATTCATCGATCCCCACACCTTAACCTGGGATCGTAGTAGGCACTTTAGTGCCACTCCCCTTAGCCCTACTCTCAGCCATGTTCTTGAACAACTGCTGCAACCCCACCCCCGTAATCGCCCCCAAAGTGCGAAACAAGTCTTACAGATGCTGAATCCTCAATCCCCCCCAGCGGCATACTCTCCACCGCCGCCACCATCACCGCAGACCCAAGCAACTGTAGCGGTTTCACCGGGTCAGGTTGCACCGACGCCACCTTCCCCCCCTGCACCTGTTGCCCAGAGGTCTGCGCCAAGTGCTGCGCCCAGTGGCAATAATAACGCCGCCTTAGGCTGGTTGGGGAAATTGCTCCTAGTATTAGGGTTAATTCTGGCAGCAGGTGCTTTTGGCTGGTGGGCGGGTAATCTCTGGATTGATAGCCAACTGCAATCTAATCAACCCGATGCTACGCCTACTGTAGAGGACTTTGAGAACCCAGTGATTTCACCAGAGGATGATGACGAACCTGAACCCTCCTCCGACTTTTCGCCGGAAGAACAACGACGCAAGCAAGCCTTGCGACAGCGACGGATGAATCTGGGTATCGATTATGACTTTTATGTCAGTTTAGTCGATGAAGCGTTTTGGAATGAGTATCCAAGACAACGGGGAGTTCCATTAAGTACCGATCCAGACGATGCTAGGCTGCGAGAAGCCTGGGATAAAATCGCAGCCAATGTACTCACCCAGATTGAACAGCTTGATCTGAGTCGTCAAGCCAAGTCAGAATTGGGCAGTTATGACGGGAGCGATCGCGATCGCTGGAAACGTCAAGTCAATCGTCTACGTGTCAGTAGTCGGGCATTATATGACCTCGCCGATGCTAGGTTTTTCCGCATCTTCCCCAAACAAGAAGGCGAAACGGGATCGGAATTTCTGGATCAACCTATAGGTCAAATCTGGCAAGCCACGGTTGCGGATACCGTCAAGGCGTTACAATCCAGAGAGGCGTTAGACCGGATTATTTTTGAATCGGGTGATACGGGCACACAAATGAGTGGAACTCTGCAACCTGGAGAAGGCAAAGCCTTTACCGCCGAGTTAGCAGCCGATCAGTTAATGGAGGTGAATCTCTCCACCGCCCCCAATGCCTTATTATCGATCTATAGTCCTACAGGGAATACAATCTTCCTGGAAGATTCACGCCAGCACAGCTTTTCTGGGGAATTACCAGAATCGGGGTTCTATGAGTTTGTTGTGGTATCTGACGCGGATGAACCGATTGATTATCAGCTTGATCTCACGGTGGAAAATCCCCCCGAATCGGACATCTCAGTTGATAAAGGTATAGCGGAATAAAGGATTGACTTAAACTCATCCCATAAAGGCGTGAGATTTCACACAATAAGTTTGGAGAGTCGCGATCGCCTAGATCAGGACACCATGATTCAGGTCAAGCAAAAACCGTAGGGTGCGTTAGGCGTAATCAATCATATTGATCATCCTTTTAATAGGAATGTCGCCGTAACGCACCATTATTTTGATAAGAGCAATGCCCACTTAGATCAGGACACGATATTATCGTGTCCCTACGTACTAAACCTTAAACTTCTGGGTAATCCGCTTCATCGCCTCTTCCACATTCTCCCGACTATTGAACGCCGAAATTCGGAAATAGCCTTCACCCGCAGCCCCAAATCCGGAACCTGGTGTTCCGACAACATAACAGGTTTGCAGTAACTTATCGAAGAAATCCCAACTGGATAAACCATTGGGTGTCTTCACCCAAATATAAGGGGCATGAACCCCGCCATACACACTTAATCCCGCTTCCGTTAACTTCTGGCGAATAATTTTGGCATTTTCCAAATAAAAGCTAACTAATGCTTTCACCTGGGCTTTTCCGGCTTCTGAGTAAACCGCTTCCGCCCCTCGTTGGACAACATAGGAGACACCATTAAACTTAGTAGACTGGCGGCGATTCCATAGTTTCCAAAGTTCCACATCTGAACCATCCGATGCTTTTGCCGTTAAAGTTTTGGGAACCACCGTCAACGCACAACGAGTTCCGGTAAATCCCGCATTCTTAGAAAAGGAACGAAACTCGATCGCACAATCTCGCGCCCCTTCAATTTCATAGATAGAATGGGGTAAACTCTCGTCGGTGATAAACGCTTCGTAAGCCGCATCAAAGAAAATAATTGACCCATTCGCCTTCGCATAATCCACCCACGCCTTCAAGTTTTCCTTAGTCGTGGTAGCGCCTGTGGGATTATTCGGGAAGCATAGATAAATCAAATCCACCTTCTGAGAGGGAATCTGGGCAGTAAAGTTATTCTCGGCACTAATCGGCAAATAGACTAATCCCTCAAATTCACCCTTCTCATTCACCTCTCCAGTATGTCCCGCCATCACATTCGTGTCCACGTAGACGGGATAAACGGGGTCAGTTACGGCAATTTTGTTGTTTTTGCCAAAAATATCCAGAATATTACCTGTATCGCACTTAGAACCATCAGAGATGAAGATTTCCGATGCATCCACCTGACATCCCCGCGCCTGGAAATCCTGGGCGGCGATTTTCTCCCGCAGCCAGGGATACCCCTGTTCGGGTCCATAGCCTCGGAAAGACTCCCGATTCCCCATATCTTCTACCGCCTGAATCATCGCCGTGCGACAGGCTTCGGGTAAGGGTTCGGTAACATCGCCAATTCCCAGTTTAATAATCGCGGCATCTGGGTTCGCTTCAGCAAAGGTATTCACCCGGCGGGCAATTTCGGGAAACAGGTAGCCTGCTTTGAGTTTCAGGTAGTTATCGTTGATGGTTGCCATAATCAATTGTGACGAACGCCGTAAACCAGCTTACTGCTAACTGTAGCGGAAAAGGCAACAGGCAACAGGCAACGGGGAATAAGTAGGTGGGGACAATTAAAGTTAACGGTGGGGAACTCGCTTTCGCGAGAAGCAAGCTACGTCATTCGTCATTCGTCATTTGTCAGGGTTTAAGGCTTGTTAACATAACTTCATAAGGTTGAGTTTATTTCCACCAACCTACTTACACAGTTAACAACGATAACTTGGTGGGTTACGGCGGATATCTAATTTAAGGATTTGTTTTCTCTATTGAATACCGCCTAACCCACCCTACTGGCGTGGCACGCATAATTTGGTAGATTAGCTTGGGTTCGTAGTGGGGAACCTTAGCCCTATATTCTGTTATTCCACTGTTAGCAACGGTAACTTGGTGGGTTACGGCGGATATTTAATTTAAGGATTTGTTTTCTCTATTGAATACCGCCTAACCCACCCTACTGATTCGGGGTTATTTGGGTCTATAGGACGGCACATTTTCCCATGATGAAATAATACCGGAAACGACAAAAAAAGTCAAGTGCCAACGAACATTCATCAAACCTGAAATTTATCGATAAGCTATCTGAACCCCTGGCTTTCTGATTGAGTCCGTCTGATTCTGTCCAGATGTGAAAACCTGACGATTTTGCACTAAAATAAACGCGGCTACGGCAATTAAAAAATAACCAAAGGCTTTCTGTAACTGTTGGGCTTTGACATACTGTGCCAAATATGCGCCAACGATAATTCCCACACTTGCCGCCACAATGAATGAACCAATTAATCCCCAATCTAGGGGAACCTGTCCAAAATATCCCAGAAATCCAGCCACCGAGTTACAGGCAATAATTAATAATGACGTTCCCACCGCTTCCTTCATCGGCGTATTCCCTAATAATACCAACGCTGGAACGATCGCGAATCCACCCCCAACCCCGACTAAACCTGTCAATACGCCCACACCTAACCCTTCAGTTAGCATCCATACCCAACAATATTTACACACGGGTTGAGGATAATACTGCAAGTCATTATCGGGTTGAGTCGGTTTACTGCTTTTGCGGATCATGAATCCCGCCGCAATAATCATCATTACGGCAAAGAGAAGAAGCTGGAATGTTCCGCTGACAAAAAAGGCTAACTTTGCCCCTAAATATGCACCTACCATCGTCGCCGCGCCGAACATAAACGCCTTTTTGAAATTCAGATTCCCTCGTCGCCAGTGAGGAATAACTCCAATCAAGCTAACGGTTCCCACGATTACCAATGTCATCGCGATCGCGCTTTTCGCTTCCACCCCCATCACATACACTAAAATAGGCAAGGCTAGCACCGAACCGCCACCCCCCATTAACCCTAAACTAATACCAATTCCGGCGGCGAGAATTAGCCCAATTATCCAAGTAGTCATTTGTCTTATGTCCTTGGTCATTTTTAATTGTTCAGCACCCTGTAGGGTGGGCATTGCCCACCCACCTTAAATCAATGACCTATCACCTTTAAACTCGTTGGTTGTAAGGTAGTTTTGCCAATAACATCCCCATTGCACAGGTTCCACTCACACCAGCAAAGACTAATCCCGCACCGACAAAACCACTCAAAATCAAAAACCAGGGAGAGACAAATGCGCCTAATACAGTTCCCGTAAACACTAATGTACCTGCCACAATTTGCACTTGTCGGAATAAACTAATGGGTGCATTTTTGTTAATTTGAGTCTGATATCCGGCGGATTTCCAAGTGGGTAATCCCCCTTGAAGATGATTCACTGATTCAAATCCAGAGTTGAAGAGTTTTTGGGCGGCTTGTTTCGAGCGATTCCCGCTTTGACAATACAATACAACCTGTTGATCGGTTTCTGGTTTAACATCGGCGGGATTGAGGTTAGACAGTGGCATTAATTTTGCCCCAGGAATATGTTCACTGGCATATTCGCCCGGTTCCCGCACGTCAATCAGCATTACTTGTTGACGATCCAGCCATTGTTTCAACGTTTTGGCGTCTATTTCTTGGAGGTTATTGGCATTGGCTAAAACCATGAGTTTTTCTCCTTATCTATGTGCAGAACTTGTCTAACTGAATGTATTGGTGTAGATGGTTACAGGAATCCCTGTTCCTTTATGTGTTCACCGCTACTTTGCCACAGCGTTCATTAGCGGGAACCGCTTCCATTATCTTCTTCGGATCAGGAAGATTTAAGTTATTCATCAATTCGATAAAGCTGGCGCGATCGCGATTCGCTAATCGGGGATTCCATTGCTGTTCTTCGCCAATTGTGGATACGGTATGTCCGCGATAATCATGTCCAGGATACACCAGCGTCTCATCGGGTAAATTAAATAACTTTTGAGTTATAGAATGAAATAATGTGCCTGCATCACCGCTTTGGAAATCAGTTCGACCGCATCCCCGAATTAACAGCGAATCTCCCGTGAGGACGCGATCGCGATTCACGAAGTAGGCGTTATGGCTATCGGTATGACCCGGTGTGGCGATCGCCTGAATCTCAACTGAACCCACCATTAACACCTCACCATCCGCCAGAAAGCGATCAGCACAAGCAGCCGAGGCATTTTGAGGAACCACACCCTGACAGTGCGTCAACTCCCGCAGTTGCGCTGTTCCGGTAACGTGATCGGCATGAATATGCGTTTCCAGACAATACTGCAAGGTTAATCCCAACTCATCGAGGAGTTTGCGATCGCGATCCACCTGTTCTTTGACCGGATCGACCAGAATCGCGGCTTTTGTGGCTAAATCAGCGATGAGATAGGTATAGGTGCTGGTTTCACTGTCAAATAGTTGACGAAATAACATCAGCTCATCTCCCTTGGACTGTTTCGTATTGTTTATTAACTAAATTGCTATTTAGTTATATTTAACTTACCTCACACGAGACACACCTGTCAAGAGGGAATATGGGGGAGATGGGGGAGATGGGGGTAGTAGAGACGTTCCGGTGGAACGTCTGGGAGATGGGGGACAATTTGTAGGGGCGGGTTTAGGCACTAAAATCGGCTACTCAGAACTAACTGAAAAACAAAACCCGCCCTACCTCACCAATAAATGAACAACAAAATCCGCCCTCTTCTTGTGCAAGAATGCCACCATAATATTACAAAAACAATGGGTTCGTAGTTCAAAATTTTGGAAGGGCAGGTTTTGTATTCAATGTAGTGATTTCCCCGTTACTTAAGTTCCTAAACCCGCCCCTACATTTGGATTGGCTGCTAGGTAATACTAAACTATTGCACCTAATGAACAACGAAACCCGCCCTCTGCTTAAGCATGAACGGGGTATTTTTGATTGAGCTTATCGGTTAGGTTCAAGACTGGGGAAGGGCGGGTTTTGTATTCAATGTAGTGACTTGCCCGTTACTTGAGTCCCTAAACCCGCCCCTACATTTGGATTTGCCTGTCAATTGGATTAACTGACAGGAGTAATCTGACGCTCAAAATCCTCTCGATTGGCAAAACTTTTAAACACGCGATTCATTTTTGTCAGTTCAAAAATCATCTTAACTTGGTCACAAAGCGAGCAGATAAACAGTTGACCGCCAGCCGCCTGAACCGTTTTTAGCGTGGCAACTAAAGCCCCTAAGCCTGTACTATTCATAAACGTGACATCCTGAAAGTCAACCAAGACAATATTCGCACCACTTTCAACAACATCATTGACTTCACGCCGAAGTTGATTGACGCTTACGCCGTCTAAGATACCAGTAGGTTGAACAATTTTAATGGTTGTACTCATTTGCATGACTCCTTTGTTGTGAATAAATTTACTTTGTCATTGGTCATTTAGACAGGGCGGGTTTAGTGACATTAGGGTGGGTAAAAAACGATAGTAGTGAAACCCGCCCCTACAATTCCCCCATCTCCCGATAACTGATCATTGATCACTGATAACTGATTACTGATCACCTAGTTACGGCTAGCTTTGGGTTGCCAGACAGCGGCTCGAATAATTACCCATAACAAAGACAAACTATAAACTGCCCAAAGCCCGTTAATTAGATAAAGTCCAGGATTTTTTAACTCTCCCATTGCTAATCGATACAGACACCATAGTATTCCCAGAATCGTGAAAATAACTATCGTTAACTGCGGCAAAACTAACCGAAGATACATCCCGGATTGACGCTGCTTGGGCGTGACTTGGAATTTAATCGGGCGTCCCGTGAATACACTCCAAACCGCTTGGATAAATAGGGGAAATAACGCGATCGCGTATTGCTCCGAACGCCACAGTTCCCGGGCGGGAATCCCCCAGCTTGCGGCGATAAAGGTTAAACGGTTGAGAACAAAGGCGGGAATGAAGTGGATGGCAAATTCATCTCCATAAGCTTGCACCGGAATAATCCCGGTGAAGAAATAAATAATCGGACAGATGAGAAAGACAACCGTAGCAAACCCAGAGAAATAGCTGTACATGGTTTGAAAATAGTGTAACTGTTGCCAAAAGGTTAACCCCGGTTTACTGAAGGGATTTTCTCGCAGGAGAACCTGGAGAGTTCCCTGCGCCCAGCGTAGCTTTTGTTTGAGCGTAGAACTTAAGTCATCGGGGGCTAATCCTGTCGCTAATTCTTCATCGTGATAGGCAGATTTCCACCCTGCTGCATGGAGGCGCATGGCGGTATTCATGTCTTCGGTAATGCTGTTACTGGAGACACCACCTACTAAGTCAAATTCGGCTAACCGTTTTTGATCGACGGCAAATTCATCGGCAAAGTTTTGCAAGCCGACACTAATTAATGCCTCGCGTCTTAACACGGCATTGGTTCCAGTGTAAAACGCCGAATTCATACCATCTTTTGCCTGTTGAATTAGTCCGTAGAATAAGTGGGCTTGATGTCCAAAGGGGTCTCCAGGAGGGATATTATAAAAAGCTTGGGGGGTTTGAACAAAGGCGATTTGATTGCTTTCGTATTTTCCGGTATTGAGGTTGTAGGTGTAAAAGTAGGGCAGAACTCGTTGTAAGAATTGCGGTTTGGGAATGTGATCTGCATCTAGGGTGAGGATAAAATCGCCAGAGGTTTCGCCGGAAAACATCGCGTAGTTAATATTACCTGCTTTGGCATGGTGGGGTTTTCCTTTGGGTTTGGGACGCGCAATGTAGCGACAGCGAACTAAGTTACTGAGTTCTAACTCTTTTTGGTAAATCTCTTTTTCGACGATTCTAATTTCAGACGCTAAATTACTGCTCAAATTGGGGGAGGTGGGATGTAAGACGCGCAGCCAGTTCCGCAGACTTTTGAGATGACTGGTAACGGTATAGGAGGGACAATCTTGCTCAACCTCGGAGAGAGGAGAATAGGATTTAATCATGAGCAAACAGTTGCGATTATCTAAGGTGCGCGTATAACTCAAATAATCCGCAATTTGATGCATAATGTTGACGCCACGCCCCCGTTCTGCGGTGTCCTCGACTGGATTTGGGTTGTTGAGTACATATCCCTCTAAATCAAAGGCGGTTCCCTGATCCCAAATCCGCATTTCTATGGATTGGGTGAAAATAGAGACTTCCAGCGTAATTGGCATTTCTGGTGGCAAGTTTTTATGGGCGTGGGAAATGGCGTTATCAAATCCTTCCGCGAGTACGGTTTGACATTCTAACCAGACGGAGTTAGGAATTCTGGGTTGGCGTAATTGCTCGAACCAGGATAAAACTTGAGATAAGGCATTAAAGTCGGTAGTGACGGTAAGTTGAAAGGATTCCAAAAATTGCTCGGCTTGGGAAATTTCTAGGGCTAAATTTTTCAGTTGCTGACGGCGATTTTCTAACTCGGATCGCTCGGTATCAAGGCGCTCGGCTTCTTGTTGCAACATTGGCGATTGTAAGTCCTCTAACCCGAGTTTTTCGGTCATGGCTCGCAAATCGGGGGAATTGCCATCATCGAGAACATAAACCGATAGTTTGGTGAGGGGATAATTGAGGGCTAAAGCAGCGCGTGTGGTGTTTTCGACTAATTCCGGGGGTTCATTGTAGCAGGTAATAAACACATCCACGGTGGGAAATTCTGCTGGGGGGAAGGGTGGGCTGAGTTGCCACAATGAGCGGACTTTGTGAACGATGGGTCGCCATAATCCTAGCAGAAACATGACACCACCCACGTAACAGTAAATTTCGGCGAGGAGTAGGGGAATGGATAACCACAGCGCATTGGTATTAATTGAATGAGTAATTCGCCAGTGGAGATACCAAGCGCCAAAAATTAAGTTGATTTCGGCTAAATAGCGAAATAGTAAGGTTCGTTCTTTGAGGCGGGAGCGAATGTTGCCTAAAAAAACAGAGGAGTTTTCTAGAAGTGAAATAGAGGTAGTCATGGTGATTTTAGAAGGCAGTGGTTCGACAGGATCACCAACCGGGCAGGAGGCAGAAGGCAGGAGATAATTAACCCGGAGTTAGGATTAGGTGAACTTGATATCATGACGTTTCAAAATCCTAATGTGGAACGCCAGTAGGTTCCCGCCGTTCCCGTGATTAACTGGGCGGTTTGCTGGACAGTCGTCGGCAATCCTTGACCCGAATCCCCCGCTTCTATGGTTTGCCACCAGGGAGAATTCAGGGCGGTTTGGGGGCGAATCAGGGGTTGCTGATCGGTGGCGGTGTAGAGTAGGGATTGCAGGATGAGACTGTTGGTACTGCCACTCAATCCCTTGGCAGTTTTCCCGGTTTTTTCATAAAATCCCTCATAATAGCCAGATTGGGAATTATAGCGATCGCGGATTGCCTCCCATAGCGGCTGAGTATAGTCATGGTTCGGGAATAGGGCATGAAAGCCAAAGCCAACGGCTGTACTCACGGTGCGATTGTCGGGAACCGAGTTTCCTTGATCATCCAGAGTTGCCCAGGGTTTGCCCTTGCCAATAATCGTGCTATTGACAATATAGGGGGGTTGATCTAGTAGGGTCGTCGCCGCCCCTGTGACGGTACCTGTGCGACGATAGCGTTGGGCTTGGGCTTGCAGGAGGGGTTGCACCAACGCCATCATGGAGGGATCAAAGCCAAATTCTAAGCCGTAGAGGAGAAAGGGATTACTAACCGTGGAGGAGTCTGGGCTAGCTAAGGGTACGGGAACCCCCTCAACCAGGGTTGTCGGATAGGTTCGGCTACTCTGAGACGGGGTAACGTTGAACCCCCAGAGTTGAAATGCCCGCGCCGCATAGTCTACATAACCGAGGCGGGTTTCGGGAGTAACATGGGTTCGCAGTCGTCCATTGTTATCCTGTGTCACCCTGGCACTATAGAGAATCCCATCCCGGATAACTTGAGAATAAGACCAATCCAACACCAGATGATCCACAACATCAGTGTATTCTGGATGACAAGTTTTCAACGTGTACAACGCCGCCAATAGTCGTCCCAAATCCAACGCCGACCAACCCGTCCCCTCAGCCGTAGGATTGGTGCTACCCTTGACACTGGGGTTCCCGCCGTAATCGATGGGGTGTAAGGATTGGGTATCATAGCCTCGATGGGGTAATTGTCCGGCAAATAGGGGCAACTGCTGCAACGCGGCTAACAGATGACGAGTGCGATCGCTAAATTCTTCCGGTGAGATAATATCTAGAGTACGGGCAGCATGGAGGGCGGCTAGATAATCCCCTAATCCCCATAGCGTAGCCCCATTGAGATCCGCGCGATCGTTCACTAAGCCTGTATTCTGTTGATAGGTTGCCTGGAAATACTGCCACGCCTTCTCCCCGTAACGCCGTTGGGTATCGGTTAAGGGTATTGCCAGAGGGGGACAAGTTGAAGACTGGGGTTTTCCGACTGGAGGGAGGGGTTGAATCGCTACCGCAGGCGGGGTGGAGGTGGAATGAGTTCTAGGGGAAACAACGGCTTCCTTTCCCGGTTGTCCGGTGGAAACACTGACGCCATTGCTGCCAATTAAGGGTTGATTGCCTCTGGCTTTATAGTAGAGAATCTCTAAAATTAAGCCATTGGTATTCCCGGTTAAGGCGGTATTCGGTGCTTGAGTTTCCTCATACAATCCCGCATAAAACCCGCCACCATCGGGACTGCGTAAGTCTTTCACCGCCTCAAACAGCGTTTTGGCGTAATCATTATCGGGATAGAGATAGTGCCAACCGAAGGCGGCTTTAGTGCTGATGCTGCGTAACGCTGAGTGAGACTCGTTGCGATCGGTAATTGTTGCCCAGGGAACGCCATTGGCGTAAACGGTATTGTAGAGAAAATAGGGCGCTTGATCAATATTATCCTCTGTCACCGCCGTGAGTTGTCCAGTTTGTTCATAGCGACGTTTCTGAACCTCTAAAACCCTAGCCGCATAATCCGCAATATCTCCCTGGAAGCCAAATTCAATCCCATCTAAAATATAGGACTCACTCACTACATAGTTATTGGCATTGGTGGTTTGGTAATCGCGGGTATCCACAGGAATTTGCACCCCATTAATCTCCACCAACTTAAACGGTTCAAAGGAGACCGCTTTCGCCGCATTAAAGCCCCAAAGTTCGTAGCCTCTCGCCGCATATTCTTCATAACCCAGACGCCCTTCTTGCACCAATAGAGTTTGATTATCCGGTAAAACCGTAGCGCCATAGAGGTGTCCATCGTTAAGCGATCGCTCAATATCCCACGTCTGAAGAATTTTAGACAACCAATCTTCATACTGGGGATGACAAGTCCGAATTACATCAAATGCGGCTAATACGCGACCAATATCCAACGCCGACCACCCAATTCCTCGTTCGATGGGAGTATTGGCATAATCAACAAGTTGTCCAGTTTCGGTATTATACACTTTGTTGGGTAGGCTATCTTCAAATAACCTCAACATTTCCAAACCCGTTAAAAACTGATTCAGGCGATAGTCGAACTCTCCCTGGTCAATTAAATTTAACCAGCGGGCTGAATTCAGTGCCATTAAATAATTTCCCATATCCCAGAGTGTACCGGAGGGATAATCATTGCTGGAGTTGGTGAATCCTGTTTCCGGCTGATAGTTATTGAGAAAATACTGCCAAGCTGTCTGGGCATAAATTTGTTCCTCTGCTGTTAGCGGGGCAGCAATTTCCGCACAGGTAGCAGGTGCGGAGGTTTGCATTTGAGCGAATGCTGTTTGGGGAAACTGAATCAATAGTGAAGGAGAGATTGCTGCGATGAGGAATAAAGCAATTAGTTGTAAGGCGGTTTGGCGAGAAGGTTTTGGCAGCATAAGAATAAATGTTTACGCTAGAACAAGTAACATCATTCGTCATTTGTTAGGGAACAGGGAACAGTAAGAGTTTGAGGCTTGTTTACAAAACTGAGTACGGTGCTGTTTTCTTTTATCCAGCTACTTACTTAACTCTATTAATAGTTTGAATCGTCACCTTATCGGTAAAACCCGCCCCTACAAACCTATTCCTTCACCCCTGCCCACTCGATGAGTGGTTCGCCAACTTTTTTGTAGAGAAACAGTTCCAGAATCACACCATTATTATTCGCCGTCAGGGATTTATTCGGTTCATCTAACGACTCATAAAACCCGTTGTACCATCCCTTATCCGCTTTGAGATTATCTTGGACAAACTCAAATAACTTCTTGGTGTAATCCGTATTATAAAGAACGTGCCAACCCAGCGCCGCTTTCGTACTGATAAAGCGCAAATCATCATAATTTTCGCGAGTATCAGTAATCGTTGCCCAGGCTTCCCCATTGGCAAACAAAGTGCCGTAGACAAAATAAGGCGGACGATCCAAATTATCTTCAGTTACCGCCGTTAATTGATTCGTGGCATTGTACCGGGATTCTTGTGCCGCTAAAAGTCGATCCGCATAAGCTTTCGGCAGCGCTTTAAACCCGGTTTCAATTCCATCTAAAATATAGGGTTCGCTGAGGACATAGTTATTCGCTTCCGAGGTTTCATAATCTCGCTTGTCATAAGGAACCCCTTGACCATAAAGATCGACAAACGCCACATTTTCGGCAAAATCCAACGCCTTCTGAACATTCAAATCCCACAACTTCAAACCATAAGCCGCATAATTTTCATAGCCCAATCGCCCTTCCTGATTATATTGCTCTTTGCCATTAACAACGCTAGTGCCATACATCTGATTATTGTTCGTCAACCGCTCAACCTGCCAATGATCCCAAACCGCTTCCGTTTCTGATTTAAACTCTGGATATTTCGCGCCAACAATCTTCAGCCATAACGCCAATCGTCCTAAATCAATGGCTGACCAACCGATTTCCTCTTTCTTGTCCAGTTGACCATAATCAACAGGCATTAATGTTTCAGAATTATAGACTTTATTCGGCAATTCATCGTTATAAAGTGGCATCGTTGCCAGTGTTTTCAACAGGCGACTCATCTTAGTCTTAAATTCAGACTCTGGGATAATCTCCAGTTCTTTAGCACTGACTAATGCCGCAATTGCCGCCCCTTGATCCCACATCGTTACTGAGGCAAATCCATCAGCAGAATTCACCAATCCGGTTTGATCATTCCAGTTCTGTTCAAAATACTTCCAGGCTTGTTCAGCCATTGCCATTTCCGCTGGGCTTAATATACCTGCACCAGGGGGAATCACTGAACGTTCTGCCGCTTTGAGTTCAGCAGATGTGACAGGAGTACCGGGCAATTTTATCGATTCAGCATCAAGTTTCGCCAATTTAGGGTTTTCCTGGGACTTAGGCGTAACGACTTGAGAAACCGAGGCTTCTGGCGATGACATAGACGAGATATTCGGCTGATTTGACAGGCTTTCCAAACTCGCGATCGCGGCGATGGCTGTGGCAATTCCTCCAGCACAAACCAAAAGAGATAATTTTCTTGGCGGTGGCTCAAAATTAATACTCATAATGCTCCTCAAACTATTACAAATTACCAATTAAAAATGACCTAAAAAGAAATCCGCACCTGTCCACTAAAGGCATCATTGTTATAGTCACTATCCCCCGTCGCTCGATTCTGGACATTGGTATAGCGATAACCAAAATCTGCCTCTACATTGGGCGAAATCTTAGCTGTACAACGGGCTTCATACCCATTAGCATTGTCAAATTCTCCATCTAATCGCTGGCGTCCTAATGTTGCCGCTAACCGACAACTCAGAAACTCAAAGATATCCCCTTCCCAACCAATCTCGGCATTGTAAACTAAGAAATCCGGCGGTGAAAAATAGCCATTTTGTGTCTCTAGATCCTCTTGATAACTCCAGGTAAACAGATTAGCCGCCAGATAAAACTGACCCATTTTCTGCTCTAGCCGACTAAAGGATTGCCACTCTTGATTCCCATCGTTATAAAGCCCCAATCTCAGAAAGGTAAAGAAGCTCGTATCTGGGGCAATCTGCCAGTATAGATTGGGACCAAATCGCCAAGCCGTGATTTGATTATCTAGCGTTTCAGCATTAAACTTATAGGGCGCTTGTTCGACGATAAAGGCGGGAAAAATTCCCGATTCTAACTCTCCTGTCGGACTCACCTTAACCGCAATAGGCGTTTCCACCCTCGCTCTCAAATTCAGCGCCGTTGGCAAACGGTCAAACCAATCAACCCCTCCAGCAACCTCCACTGTGACTTGATCAATTTTTCCTTCCCAACCCACTTGAATGGGGATATTGGTCACGGAATCAACATCAGGATGCTCGAAGGAATTCAAGCCTGTTTTAAACCGGACGATATTCCCATTCCGTAAACGAAATTGAGCGGTTTCTTCAACAAAGAGATTCCGTTGATCAAAGTTATCATGGTCATAGCGAAAATTAGTCGTTAAACCTTCTAAAACAATCGACTCAGTAGAAGACGAAGCTGAACTGGGTTGGGATGGCAACTCTGGAGATTCCGGCGGTAATCGTAACCCCGGATTGAAGTTTTCTGGTGCAGCTATCAACAGAGGGGATTGATCGGATGGATAGTGCAGTTCAGTCGAGGAAACTTCAGTCAAACGACTATCTGTCTGAGTGGGTATTTCTGGGGATGACGCTAAAGCAAAATTCAACGTTACCTCTGGCGGAGACGGGTAGGGTATTGGTTCTAAAGATGGGGAAATAGCCGACTTATAAATTGGCGGACTATCGTGAGTCCGATGTAACGACAGGTTCTCTTTTATTCCAGACTTAGGAGTAACCGATTTCTCAGCTAGCGTCTTATCCAATTCAACCAAATTATCCGAAAATGGCATAGAATCTACCTGATTAAAAGCAGCTTGACTGATTGCCTGTAACCTACCAACACTCAATATCCAGAACCCGACAGTCCCGATAAAAATCCTTCGGTAATGCCAGCGCATTTTACTTACATTTCGCAGGAATAGCAAAAACTCTAAACCATAATTGAAACCGTTTACGCTCATGACTAACTCCTGAACGATAAACATCTTAGTCAGTCATGCCGGTCATTTACATCCGGGAAAACTATGAATGTTTGATGAAGGGAAGGCAATCTAATCCGTAAATTTACTGAGTGACATAGAAGAAAACAGTTCTAATTGTCTTCCCAAGTTCCCAGGCACACGACGTTTACCCTGAAGGGTGTCGTGTTTTCTCCTTACTAATTCTGATAACGGGTATACTGCTGAGTATATTCCTCAAAACTATTGCGTGTAAGTATTCCACCGGACATGATATGAACCTGTTCTTGTTGGGTTTCGTTCCTCAACCCAACCTACAAAGGTGACTGATGACGAATGACGATCTTTAACACATTTTTTTGATTTTGTCAATACAGGAATTCTAGGATAAAGTTTTGGTGACTTCCAAGAAATACCGTAATTCTTCGCTGGTGTCTGGGGTAGTGTCAAGTCCACAATTAACGGAATGACACTGACGTACAGTGGGAAGCCACTGGCACATCAGCATTACTGATAATTAAGCTGATTAATATTTAAACCGATCGCATGAGTCACTCAATTCACTCAAATTCTGCCTTGATTCTTATTGTTGATGATGACCGATTTACGCGGCTCATGCTGCGTCACATCATCGAAAAAGAGGGTAACAGAGTCGAAGAAGTAGAGAATGGAGAACAATGCCTTGCGACTTACGCCCAGCTACAACCGGATATGGTACTGCTTGATGCCATGATGCCAGAGATGGATGGTTTTACCTGTTGCCGCAAACTGCAAGCCTTGATGGGTAGCGATCGCACTCCTATTTTAATGATTACGGGATTGGATGACCAAACCTCGGTGGATCGGGCGTTTGAAGCGGGTGCGGTGGATTATGTGACTAAACCGATTCACGCCCCCGTGTTGCGGCGACGAGTGCGTCGTTTGCTGGAAGCGAGTTGGGCGGAGAAGGCGTTACGCAAAAGCGAGAAGCAATATCGTTCCGTGGTGGAAAATCTCAAAGAAGTGATTTTCCAAATGAATGCTGAACGACAATTAACCTTTCTTAATCCTGCTTGGACAGAGATTACAGGATTTTCTGTACCCGAAAGTATTGGTAAGCGCTTTGTAGACTTTATTCACCCTGATGATCGTCACGATCATGATGCACATTTCCACTATCTACTCCAATCCTATTCAGTTAACGCCTTACAGGTTAATGAAGCTAAATTAGCCGGAGAGGAACTCACCCCTCAAACGCCAGATTGCTGTTACCAAGTTCGCTATTTATCAAAAAATGGGACCGTAGCCTATATTGAAGTATATGCCCGCCTACTCTTAAATGAAAATGGGACTCTCAGAGGAATTTCCGGCACACTCAATGATATCACTGAACGCAAGCAAGCAGAGGAAGAATTACAGCGTCAAAATCAGATATTGCAACAGGAATTAAATCAAGCCGCCGACTACGTGCGATCGCTCTTACCGCGTCCCCTAACTGAATCGGTTGTCACCATTGAACAGCAGTTTGTTCCCTCGTTGCAGTTAGGGGGTGATGCCTTTGATTATTATTGGCTGGATTCGGAACATTTAGTCATGTATCTGTTAGATGTCGCCGGACATGGGGTGAAGTCCGCCCTGTTATCGGTATCAGTGTTGAATATTCTGCGATCGCAGTCTCTAACCAACACCAATTTTTACCAACCCAGCGCGGTTCTCACAGCACTCAATACCATCTTTCAAATGGGTGACACTGGCGATGACTATTTCACCATTTGGTATGGCGTCTACAACCGGACTAATCGCACCTTAGTTTATGCTTGTGCTGGACATCCACCCGCTCTTTTGCTGGCTGATGCTTCAACTCCCATACAACGGTTGGAAGCAAAGAGTATTCCCATTGGTATGCTTCCAGAAGCCGATTTTGATGAAGATTTATGCGAAATTAAACCCGACAGCACACTCTATTTATTTAGTGACGGAGTTTATGAAATTCATCAAGCCAATGGCGAAATTTGGGGGCTTAATGCATTCTCTGAAGTTCTAGAAATTGCCAGTTCATCCGCTAATAACACTCTAACACAAGTTTTTAACCATATCCAATCCCTTGGCTATAAGGGTATCCTTTCTGATGACTTTTCCTTGTTGAAAATTAGATTGTCTTAATTTTTTAGGGGGCTAGAAGTACCTGGATATAAATCCTGAGCGTTTGAAAACAAACACCAAGCAGACACCCTAAATCGTAGCGCATTCCATCCTCAGCCCTCCGTCTTCTGTTTGCTCATCCTGAGTCTGCTCCTGCCTTTAATAAGCTGTGCCAGAACGGAAATGGAGGGACAAGGTGATCAATTAACCACCGCGTCTGAGATTATGTCCCCGCTTAAGTGTGAGTATGAACGGGTCAAAGTGGAATTGATGGATATCAAGTCCAGTTGAAGGCAGGGTAAGTGGGTGGACATAATTAAAGTTAACAGTTGAGATTAGGAAACAGGAAACAGCCAGGGGGTGCAGGCTGTGGCTTGGATTCTAACCCTCAAGCTATAGCCAAAGATGGTACCAAAAAGAAGACAGGCAATAAAGCAAAAGGAGATAATGATTGGATAGGTGGACATGATACAACTCTCAACCCGATACAGATGCCTCCCTTACCTAGCAATGAAGCCGATAGACTCAAAGCACTTGAACGATATCATATTCTCGATACGTTGCCAGAAAAGGCATTTGATGATTTAACCAAGATGGCGGCGTACATCTGTGACGCTCCCATTGCCTTAATTAGCCTTCTCGATGCCACTCGGCAGTGGTTTAAGTCAAAGGTGGGTATAGATGCTACCCAAACCCCCAAAGAACAGGCGTTCTGCGCTCATGCGATTCTGAAGCCAGATCAGGTGTTAATGGTTCCGAATGCCCTAGACGATGAGCGGTTTGCCCAGAACCCTTTAGTTACATCTGAACCCAACATCCGTTTTTATGCCGGGACTCCTCTTGTCACTCCCGATGGTTTTGCGTTGGGTACCCTTTGCGTGATTGACCAAGTGCCGCGCCAGTTGACTCCAGAACAGATAGAAGCGCTAGAAGCCTTGGGGCGTCAAGTGATCGCTCAAATTGAGTTACGGCTGAATGTTGATAAATTAGAACGCCAGATGCAAGCCTTACAGAAGGCTGAAAACAATTACCGCAGTATTTTTGAGAATGCGGTTGAGGGAATCTATCAAACCACACCCGATGGGCATTATATTAGCGCTAATCCTGCCCTCGCCCGGATATATGGCTATAACTCACCCGCCGAGTTAATCGCCTCGGTTACCGATATTGGACAACAGCTTTACGTTGACCCCTCAAAACGGGCTGAGTTTATCAACCGGATGCAGCAACAGGGAGCAGTATCTCACTTTGAAGTTCAAGTCTATCGGCGCGATGGGAGCTTGATCTGGATTATGGAAAATGCCCGGGCGGTTCGCGATCGCAAGGGGACATTACTCTATTATGAAGGCTCCGTTGAAGATATTACCCAAAGCAAGCAAGCTCAAACTGCCCTAGAACAGCAAAATCGGGCGCTCAAAGACGCCAGACAAGTCGCAGAAAAAGCCAATAAAGCCAAAAGCGAATTCCTGGCAATGATGAGCCACGAGATCCGCACCCCGATGAATGGTGTAATCGGCATGACGGGACTACTCCTGGATACCGAACTGACCCCAGATCAGCGTCATTTTGCCGAAACGATCCGCAACAGTGGTGATACGCTGCTGACAATCATCAACGATATTCTCGACTTCTCCAAAATTGAGTCGGGCAAGTTGGATTTGGAAGAACAGCCCTTTGAACTCCGAGACTGTGTTGAAGACGCGCTGGATTTACTGGCGGCGAAAGCAGCGGCGAAAAAACTAGAGTTAGGCTATCGCTTCGACTCGCACATTCCTGATCAGGTGAGAGGAGATGTGACACGAGTCCGCCAAATTTTGGTGAATTTATTGAGCAATGCGGTTAAATTTACCGAAGCTGGAGAAATAGTGGTTTCGGTAACAGGGCGGAAATTAGAGAATGAGGCAGATTCTCACCCAGACTCCAATTGTTATCACATTCAATTTGCGGTTAACGATACAGGGATTGGTATCGCTCCCCAACGGATGCACCGCTTATTCAAGCCATTCAGTCAAGTGGATTCCTCCACCAGCCGCCAATACGGGGGAACAGGGTTAGGATTAGCGATTTGCAAACAGTTGAGTGCGATGATGGGCGGTACGATGTGGGTGGAAAGTCACGGCACTGTGGCGGGTAATCCTCCTGCGGGTTGGCAACCATCGGCAGAACAGCCGTCTGAGTCAGGTTCAACCTTCTATTTCATGATCACGGTTGAGTCGGTGGCGGGTGCTGTAGCACAGAGGGTTGACTCTCCATCCTGTCTCTCTGGGAAGCGGCTGTTGATTGTGGATGATAACGCCACGAACCGGGACTTTCTAAGCCGACAAGCAGAGGCTTGGTCAATGGTAACCGATACAGCATCCTCAGCAGCAGAGGCGATCGCCTTAATTGAGCAAGAGCCATCCTTTGATTTAGCCATTCTGGATATGCAGATGCCCCAAGTCGATGGTTTGAGTTTAGCCGCTACCCTGCGTCAGCGCCCTGATTGTCAGAAGTTGCCGCTGATTATGCTCACCTCCATTGGCATCCCAGAAAAGGAGTTGAATGCTGCCCAGGTTGATTTTGCGGCTTTCTTGAATAAACCAATTAAACAGTCTCAACTGTACAGCGTTTTGGTTCAAACGGTAGGGGGAATGCCAACTAAGATTAAATCCCGCCGTTCTCAGGGGGTTACACTCGACTCACAACTGGCATCGCGACTACCCCGGCGCATTTTAGTGGCGGAGGACAATCTGGTGAATCAACTGTTAGCGGTGCGGTTATTGCAGCGGATGGGTTATCGAGCCGATGTGGTTGGTGACGGGCTTGAAGCTCTGGAAGCCTTGCATCGTCAACCTTATGATATGGTATTTATGGATGTCCAGATGCCGCACATGGATGGTTTGGAAGCTACACAACGCATCTGTCAAACCTGGGATGCTGCCACCCGTCCTCGAATTATTGCGATGACAGCTAATGCCATGGAAGGCGATCGCCAAGAGTGTTTGAAGGCTGGCATGGATGATTATATCAGCAAGCCGATTCGAGTGGAGGAATTGGTACGAGTCTTAACTCAGTCTCAGCCAAACCAGGAGACGATAGAACCCGCACCAAGGCGTGAAGCGGCGCTTGACCTTGAGGTTCTGCAAGCCTTGCGAGAAACTCTTGGAGAGGGTGCATCAGCATGTTTGGCTCAATTAATTACGGTTTTCTTAACTGAAACTCCAGCATTAATCCAAGGGATGGAGACAGCCATTGTTCAGGGAAATGCAACCGGGCTAGAAGCATCAGCCCATACCCTCAAGTCAAGCAGTGCGTCTCTAGGGGCAATACCGTTTTCGGAATATTGCGAAAAGTTAGAAAGAATGGGAGAAAATGAGCAATTAACCACCGCTTCCGAGGTTGTGTCGCGGCTGAAGCGGGAGTATGAACGGGTCAAAGCGGCATTAATGGAGATTAAGTGCGGTTGAAGGCAATTTGTCGGGGTGGGTTTAGGGACAATTTGTAGGGGCGGGTTTAGGGACTAAAATCGGCTACTCACCAATAAATGAACAACAAAACCCGCCCTCTTCTTGTGCAATAACGCCACCAGCGTACTACAAAAACAATGGGTTCGTAGTTCAAAATTTTGGAAGGGCGGGTTTTGCATGAACTGTAGTGATTTCCCCGTTACTTGAGTTCCTAAACCCGCCCCTACATTTGGATGGGCTGGTATAGCAACCGCCATAGCGGTTAGGACACATCATTTATGTAGGCGAATTTCCAGGATACATTTACTGCCGGGTAAAGAAATTCGTTAATTTGGCTGAATCTTAAACAAGACAACAAAACCCGCCGTCTGCTTAACCGTGCGGCGTGAGTTTTGGATTGAGGTTATTGGTTGGGTTGAAGATTGGGGGAAGGGCGGGTTTTGCATGAAATGTAGTGATTTCCCCGTTACTTGAGTTCCTAAACCCGCCCCTACATTTGGATTGGCTGGTAAGGAATCCTCGTGCGTTGACACCGGGGAGGATCTAAAATAAACAAAAGTAGAGTCAGGAGCCAGTTTACTGGAAGTCGCCTATCGAAACGATCTATGGCAATCTTGTCGGATTAAAGCCTAGCCAGCTTAAACAACTGCAACGCCTCTATCATCAGCGCTTACCAGGCGATCGCTTGACGACGCCAGAATTTGCCCAACGGTTGGCTGCGATTAGCGCTGATATCAAACAGCCCTTATGTACTTACCTGAATCGTCGAGGACAGGTAATTCGCGTCGGAGTGGGAACCCCAACCCAAACCAAAATCCCACCCTTGGAGTTACCCCGCTATGGTGCAGAACGATTGTGTGGGATTCGCTGCATTGCAACTCAACTCAAATCCCATACCCCGCGTAATGCTGACTTAACCGCCATGGCGATTCAACGCTTGGATGCGCTAGTCTTGCTAACCGTGAGTGAGTCAGGATTTGAACGGCGGGGGGGAGGCGCAACCGGATATGTGAACGAAACCTATTTAGCCCACCTGATTCCCGTTACTCAGTCATCGAAACAAGACAACGATGGTCAACCTAGTTGGCATTTATCCCCAGCTTTAAGTTTAGATCTGTTGACTAAACAAGATTTCTTTGATTTAGTTGAAGGACTCGAAGCTGAATTCCGCCGCGAATTTATCGCCCAACACGTCGATGTTGATCAAGATCGGGTGTTGATTGTCGGGTTAATGACAGGCAATATGAATAAGGGGCAGTTTGAAGACGGGTTAGCCGAAATTGCCCGACTGGTGCAAACCGCCGGCGGGGAAGTATTACAGACGCTGCGACAAAGGCGATCGCAACCCCATCCTCAAACCGTTGTCGGCGCGGGAAAAGTGCAGGAAATTGCCTTAACGGTGCAGACATTAGGGACGAATCTGGTTGTATTTGACCGCGACTTATCCCCCGCCCAAGTTCGTAACCTTGAAGCCCAAACCGGGGTACGAGTCGTTGATCGCACGGAAGTCATCCTCGATATATTCGCTCAACGCGCCCAATCTCGTGCTGGGAAATTACAAGTCGAATTAGCCCAATTAGAATACATGCTGCCGCGCCTCACGGGTCGAGGTCAAGCCATGTCCCGATTAGGCGGTGGAATTGGAACTCGTGGTCCAGGGGAAACTAAACTGGAAACCGAACGCCGTGCGATTCAGCGCCGAATTGCCCGATTGCAACAAGAGGTGAATCAGTTGCAGGCACATCGATCGCGGATGCGACAACGACGCCAAAAACAAGATGTGCCAACGATTTCTGTTGTGGGTTATACAAATGCGGGTAAATCGACGTTGTTAAATACATTAACGAATGCCGAAGTTTACACCGCTGATCAATTGTTTGCCACCCTTGACCCCACTACCCGACGTTTACCGATTACTTATGCGGAGACTGGGGAATCGATTACGGTTTTGCTAACCGATACCGTGGGATTCATTCACGAATTACCACCCCCCCTCGTCGATTCCTTCCGCGCCACGTTGGAAGAGGTGACAGAAGCCGATGCGTTAATTCATCTGGTGGATTTATCCCATCCCGCATGGCAAAATCATATTCGTTCAGTCATGTCCATTTTGGCAGACATGCCCGTGACACCCGGACCGATTCTAGTGGTGTTTAACAAGATTGACGACGTAGACAGCGATACCCTAGCTTTAGCCCAAGAAGAATTTCCCCAAGGGGTATTTGTTTCAGCTAGCAAAAGGTTAGGATTAGAAACCCTGCGGCAAAAAATAGCCCAGTTAGTGGATTATGCGATCGCACCGCAAATGTAGATGGGGAGATGGGGAGATGGGGAGATGGGAAGCTGGGGAAGATGAGGGAGAAGATTTGCAATCAACAAATGACGAATGACACAATATAATTTTACAATTATCGGTGGCGGAATAGTTGGCTTGTCTACGGCTTTAGCAATCGGACAACGCTACCCTGACTGTAAGATTTTAGTCCTGGAAAAAGAGAACCGTTGGGCATATCATCAGACGGGCAATAATAGCGGGGTCATTCATTCGGGAATTTACTATAAACCGGGCAGTTTTAAATCAAAATTTGCCCGTGAAGGGAATCTGTCTATGGTCAGATTTTGTCAGGAACATGGGATTCCTCATGATGTTTGTGGCAAAGTGATTGTGGCGACAGAATCTGAGGAATTACCGTTGCTGGATAGTCTCTATCAACGGGGATTAGAGAATGGGTTAACGGTGAAGCGAATTAGTCCGGAAGAGGTGGCAGAAATTGAACCTTATGTGCGTTCTGTTGGTGGAATTCGGGTGGCGGCGACGGGGATTGTCGATTATCGGCAAGTGTGTGAAAAGTATGTGGAATTAATTAGCGCCCAAGGGGGAGAACTGCGATTAAATACCACGGTACAAAATCTGCGAGAAACGGCTGATGGTTTAGTCGTCGAAACCAATCAAGGTGAATTTGAGACGCGGATGGCGATTAACTGTGCTGGATTGCAGAGCGATCGCGTGGTGAAATTGGGTCAGATGCAGCCTCCCGCTAAGATTATACCGTTTCGGGGGGAATATTACGAACTGAAGCCGGAAAAGCGATATTTAGTCAAGCATCTGATTTATCCGGTTCCGAATCCGAATTTCCCCTTCTTAGGGGTTCATTTTACCCGCATGATTGATGGTGGGATTCATGCAGGTCCAAATGCGGTGCTGAGTTTTAAGCGAGAAGGGTATAAAAAGACGGATTTTGACTGGGGAGATTTTGTGGAAATTATTACGTTTCCAGGGTGTTGGAAATTGGCACAAAGCTATTGGCAAATTGGCGTGGAGGAAATTATTCGTTCCTTTAGTAAAGCGGCATTTGTTCGCAGTTTGCAACGACTGATTCCGGAGATTAAATCTGATGATTTAAGACCGACTCATGCAGGCGTTCGCGCCCAAGCCTTGATGGAGAATGGTCAATTAGTGGATGATTTTCTGATTGTCGAAGGACATAAAACTCTGCATGTCTGTAATGCGCCCTCTCCTGCGGCTACCGCTTCCCTAGAAATTGGACGTGCGATCGCGGATCGAGTAGAGACGTTGCATGCAACGTCTCTACAATTGTAGGGGCGACCCGCCGCATACAATTAACAACACCCAACCCTGAATCGACTCGGGTCGCCCCCCACTAGGTATTGGGAATTACATATTTGACACTGCTTACCTTTGGACAAGGGCGAGTCGAGATAGGTTAATTCTCACACCGCCTACGATGTGCAGCGAGGAGCCCCTACAGAAGAAAACCTAAGACAATCTAGGGCTAAAGCCCTGACTACGAACGAAGGAACGAAATAATTTCTTATGTTACTACATACCGCTGAATAAAATGTTCTAGGGATTCCATCTGCAAATTGTAGACCGACTCAATCTCTGCAATTTGTTCTGTCGTACAGAAGAACTCATTTGTGATTAAGGTTCGTAGCGTATTTAACCCACTACTGACACTGGGATTAACAAATTCTAATGCCGTTTTTACCCCATCAAAGACAAATAAGGGCGGATTGATAATAATGGGTTCTCGATTAAACACACGACCAAAAATCTGAGGGATATCTTCCCGTTTGAGAATATCGGGTCCCCCTACCGGAAAAATTTGATTGTGTGCGGCTTCAATGCTAATCGAATCAACGGCAATTTTTGCTAAATCATCGGTACTCACAATAGACGAGCGATGTTTGGGATTCCCGTTGAGCAAATAAACCCCCGTTTCCCGAAATCGCTCCGCTAGTGGTAAAAGATTGGAGGCAAAACCAGAGGGGCGAAGAATCGTATAGGTGATATCACTCCCTTGTAAATACTTTTCTGTGGCTCGTTTCGCCTTAAACACGGGTGCATTTTCATACTCTCGTTCTGCACCTAATACAGAAACATAGACAAATTGCTTCATTTCCAGCACTTTTGCCTGATCAATCAGTTCTCGATTGGCGCGATAATCGATGGCTTGAGCATCACCTGCGGAACCATGGGTGCTAATAATATAATCCACTCCCTGACAGGCTTTTTCGATGTCTCTATCATCGCTCAAATCACCAACAAATATCTCCGCGCCTCGGTTTTCTAATTCCTTGTAATTTGAGGATAACCGAACAAATGCCCGCACGGGTAATTCCCGTTCTCGTAACACCCGGACAATCCGGCGTCCTAATCCTCCCGTAGCACCTGTTACTAAATACATAAAAAGTTCCTCATTTACTGCGTTAACATAAAGGGCAATCCTCTGTAGGGGCGGCTTTTACCACTATCTTTTCAATTGCACTTTGATGTGACTAAACCCGCCCTGTTTCTGGAGTTATAGCAACCGCCATAGCGGTTAGGACACATCATTTATGTAGAGACGCGCCATGGCGCGTCTCTACAATGGTGCTCTCCCCAGCCAGCCCTCACCCCCAGCCCCTCTCCCAAGCTTGGGAGAGGGGAGCAAGAAGGGAGCAAGAGGGGAGCAAGAGGGAAGCAAGAGAATCCAGTTCCCCTTCTCCCGTGTAACAAAAGCGAAGCATATCTTAACTCGAATGGCACTGAAATAAGTATTAGGAAATTGCCGAAACTTTTGATATTCAGTAGGGTGGGTTGAGCGAAGTCGAAACCCACCCGCTTTAAGTCAGTGCCGTTCATCTTAACTCTCAAATTCAACAATCACTGGTGCATGATCGCTAGGTTTCTCTAGTTTTCTAGGTTCTACATCAATCCTACAACGGGTTGCCGCTTCATACAGCTTAGGGGTCAGATAATGATGGTCAATTCGCCAACCTCGGTTACGGCTAAACCCGCCATGGCGATAATCCCACCAGCTAAAATGACCCCCATCTTGAGTAAACTTGCGAAACGCATCTCCTAAGCCTAGCGCTAACACCTCCTCTAAGGCTTGGCGTTCTGCTGGCGATGCCATGATATGCTTGTCTTTATTCTTGGGATTATGAATATCTCGGTCATCGGGAGCAATGTTAAAATCGCCACAGATACAGAGTTCATGAGGTTGAGTCTCTAAGAGCGATCGCACATATTCCTTTAACAGCTTTAACCAGCGTAGTTTATACTCATACTTCTCACTTCCCACCTCAGAACCATTGGGAACATAGAGATTAATAATCCGAACGCCATCCAGAATCCCGGTAATCACCCGCTTTTGCCCGTCTAATTCCCCTACTTCCTCCGGCGTCAACACTCCCGTAAACCCCACACTCACCGCTTCTAAAGGGTTACGGCTAAACAGTGCCACCCCGTTATAGGATTTTTGCCCGGACACATAGAGATGATAGCCTAAGTCTTCAAAGGGCGATCGCGGAAATTGCTCATCAACGACTTTGGTTTCTTGCAGACACAGCACATCCACAGGATTTTCGGTTAACCACTGACAGACATGATCTTGGCGGGTGCGAATTGAGTTGACATTCCAGGTAGCGATTTTCATATTAATTCTATAATCTTTTCAATTTTACGGCTTTTGTCTCTCCTTGACAGACCCAAGCGCCCCAAAAGTAAGGATGGGCGAGGGCTTGAGCGGTGGGATGTAATTGTCGAGTTTGGGGTAATTCTTTCTCTAATTCCGCTAAGATGCTACACCCTAATTCAGATTCCTGTAACTGTTTAACCGTAATGGTGCGAATATAATCTTGAGCCTCTTTTAATGCTACACGTCGCCCGATACCCTGACGCAGATTGGATAAGAAGCGATTCATCAACAAGGCGGTAGCGCGATCGGGAACTGACCAAAGGCTCATGATTAAGGTTTTGGTTCCGGCTATGGCAAAGGCGCGACGCAAGCCGAAAACGCCCTCACCCAGTTTGACATCCCCGATTCCAGTTTGGCAGGCGGAGAGGATGGCGAGTTCGGTTTCCCACAGATCAAGGGCGGCGATGTCTTGGGCGAATACCATGCCTTTTTCGGCGGCGTCGGGTAAGGGTTTCCCTTCTAGCCAACGATTCGCGCCTGCAAAGGCGAGGGCGGAACGTAACATTGGGTCTTCGGGATGGGAGGTTGAGGGGGTTTGGATTGATTTGGAGAAATAGCCGTGGGTGGCGATTAATAGGAGTTCTGGGGATTGGCATTGGGTGAGGCGAGAGGCGAGGGCGTCTTTGCCAAAGTAGGGGGAGATGTTGAAGCGTTGGGCGATGCTTTCTCCTAGGTGACGGGTGCCTTCGGCGCGTGGGAATCGGGCATTGGTGAGGGTGGCGATTGACCTCTCTCTCAGCCCCTCTCCTGCAAGGATGCTGGGGATTGACCTCTCCCCCAGCCCCTCTCCTGCAAGGAGAGGGGAGCAAGATTCCGGCTCCCCCCTTCCCACGCAGGGAAGGGGGGTTGGGGGGGTTAGGTTCCCCACAGGTGCTACGAGGTCAAAATCGGGGTCAGCAATAATTAAGGGGGGAGAGGATGGGCGATTGGTTTTAATTTTCGAGCGCAAGATATCTCGCCCACCGCTAAGATAACTGATGGCGTACTCGTCTCTGAGTAGGGTTTCTCCTGTCTCATCACTGGGGAGAAGGTCAAAGGGTAATAGGTTTAAATCCCCATCGGGGGCGAGGAATAGGGGTTGGTTGGGCTGCAAGTGGGGGCGAAGGGGGGCAAAAATCCGATGCTGTAATTCTATGCCGTTGATGGGTTGGGGTTGTTCGTCCGCTTCGTCTTCCTCGTCATCTCCTCCCATGTCTAGAGATTGCACCGCTTTTACACCGTCAGAGACATGGCGGCGAAAGTCCTGTATTAGTTGGTTAATTTCTGCGGCTGCGCCTAAGTATCGCATTTGCACGTTATCGGCTTGTCCGGCGGGTAGGATAAATGCTAGATAACGGGCGGGTTTAATGTGAGAAGCATGAAAATCAAAGACATCAAAACAGACAAACTCGATTAAACTGCTACCTTCAGGTAGCGCTAAGGCGACGGTGTGACAGTCAATTTGTTGGTCTTGGAGTTGGATTTCTGGAACTTGGGCGGTCAGTTGTTTCTGGAGTTGGTTATGTTCCCTTTGCAGTTGGGGAATTAGATCAGGTCGAGGTTGGTGATAAATATAGTGGATAATCTGGTCGCTGAGTTGTCGCAGTTTGGTGAACTCCGATTGCAGATGGGGATAACGTCCACTATGGATGGCTTGATTGAAGGCGGCGGAAGCGGCGGCGGTGAGGGATTTGCGCTGGAGGATTAAATCGAGTGCAGTTTGGATGGCGTGGGGAGAGTTGGGGAAATGCTGGTAGATGAGAGAGAGGAATGCATCAAAATTATTTCTGACCGTTTGCAGAAAGGTAAGGCGATCGCTTTCTGAACTGTAGGTAAAAGCTTGGTAAATCAGACGGTTCTCGATTGTCATTGCCTGTTTCATGTAGTCTAGCGCTTGATCATAGCGATGGGTGGCAACAAAAAATCCGGCTAAATTATTCAGACTTTGTGCAATATCAGGATGATCATCCTTAAATATGCGCTGTCTCATTGCCAGGGCTTGCTGATACAAGGGTGCGGCTTCCGCTAATCTTCCTTGGGATTTGTAGAGTGCAGCTAAATTATTCAGACTTAATGCCACATGAGGATGATCATCAGCAAACAGGCGCTGAAACATTGCCAAGGCTTGCTGATATAAGGGTTCGGCTTCTGCTATTCTTCCCTGAAATTTGTAGAGTGCAGCTAAATTATTCAGACTGGACGCAACATGAGGATGGTCATGGGCAAACAGGCACTGTCTCATTGTCAAGGCTTGCTGATGCAAGGGTTCAGCTTCTGCTATTCTTCCCTGAGATTGGTAAAATGAGGCTAAATTATTCAGACTTAATGCCACATCAGGATGGTCATCCTTAAATATGCGCTGCCACATTGCTAGGGCTTTCTGATATAAGAGTTCGGCTGTCACTAATCTTCCTTGGGATTCGTAGAATTCAGCTAAATTATTCAGACTTAATGCCACATTAGGATGATCATCAGCAAACAGTCGCTGCCACATTGTTAGGGCTTGCTCATATAAGGGTTCGGCTGCCGCTAATCTTCCTTGGGATTCGTAGAGTACAGCTAAATTATTTAGACTTTGTGCGACATCAGGATGGTCATCGGCAAACAAGCGCTCTCTCATTGCTAGAGCTTGTTGTAACAAAGGTTCGGCTGTCGCTAATCTTCCCTGAGATTGGTAAAATGAGGCTAAATTATTCAGACTTAATGCCACATCAGGATGGTCATCCTTAAATATGCGCTGCCACATTGCTAGGGCTTGTTGATATAAGGGCTCGGCTGCCGCTAATCTTCCTTGGGATTCATAGAGTGCAGCTAAATTATTCAGACTTAATGCCACATCAGGATGGTCATCAGCAAATAGGCGCTGCCACATTGCCAGGGCTTTCTGTAACAAAGGTTCGGCTTCCCCTAGTTTTCCCTGAGATTTGTAGAGGTAAGCTAAATTATTCAGACTGGACGCGACATGAGGATGGTCATGGGCAAACAAGCGCTGTCTCATTGCCAGGGCTTTCTGATACAGGGGTTCAGCTTCCGCTAGTTTTCCCTGGGATTGGTAGAGTAAGGCTAAATTATTCAGACTTAATGCGACATGAGGATGGTCATGGGTAAACAGGCGTTGCCACATTGCTAGGGCTTGCTGTAACAAAGTTTCGGCTGCCGCTAATCTTCCTTGGGATTCGTAGAGATAAGCTAAATTATTCAGACTTAATGCTACATCAGAATGATCATGGGCAAACAGGCGCTGTCTTGTTGCCAGAGCTTGTTGTAACAAGGGTTCGGCTTCCGCTAGTTTTCCCTGGGATTTGTAGAATAAGCCTAAATTATTTAGACTCGCAGCCACATTAGTATGGTTATCTCCCCACAGTTTTTGGGCTAATGCCAATCCCGCTTGAGCTAGACTTACAGATCGAGCATACTGACCTTGATTATAGAGTTGGAAAACTTGCTGATTGAGTTGTCTACAGCGTAATATCTGCTTGATTCTTACTACTCTTCTTACTAATTTTCCCAATCTATTCAAAACTCTCATTGTCTACTCCTTGTAATGATGTGATTGATTCTTCTAGTTTCCCGATTTTAATTTCCGTGGTTGTCGCCTGTTTTCGTGAAGGGTAATGTATCCTTAAAGGCTTTGGTGGGTTACGGCGGATTGTTCAGTTTAAGGTTATTTGCCATTATTTTGTTCCCGCCTAACCCACCCTACCGAGACTACCAAGACTAGGCATACTCCTAGAATAGATTGGCATTGTTGGGGCGTGTGGGAGCGTGATTATCGAGGCACGTAGGGGCGCACCGACGTGCATCCGTGTCAACTTAAGGTAGAAAACCAATGCTGGCGAGATTTTAAGCTGTGTCTATCTACTTCTCGACATTTTCCCCCTCATCCCCTAACCCCAACTCCGGACCCCCCTCGTTCCCCCCTACCCCCCTCGTTCCCCCCTACAAGAGGCAGGGCTAATTCATTGTGATGAGAGAAAATTAGGGCGACCAGGACTATTCAGACAGCAAGACGACTCTGGGCTAGAAGAACACCATTAGAACACATAGTTACTTTACGCGATCGCTCTTTCCACTAGCACTCATCTAG